>CBFDEE010000108.1:0-7867 GCA_965603745.1 uncultured Bacteroides sp.
ATGCTTGTCAGGATCGACCAGGATGGCAAACAGTTTTCCGGCTTTAAGTTTCTTTAATATATCCGGGTAGATCATTGGTACTTATTTACAGGTCCAGACCATGATGTATTCTCCCATTCTGCGGTAGGAAAGATCATAGGTGTCCACACCCCTGATATTATCCACCGTTCCCTTAATGACTCCTTTATCTTCAGGTGTGAAGGGTTCTATGGTCAGATTTTTTTTGAAATTGATGTTTTTCTTGTCGCAGATCTTGTACAGGGCTTCCTTGGCGCACCAGTGAATATACAGGTGATACCTGAGAAGTTCGGGCGAAGTAGTAATCGATTCATTCCGGTTTATGAAACGGTCTTTAATGCCTGATATCCTGTGTGACATGTATTCCAGGTCTATACCGACCCTCCTGTACCGGCTCAGAAGGATTGATGTTAAATCACGGGAATGTGAAATGCTTATGTGCGAAGAACTGTCAAGCAGGAATGGCTTCCTGTCCTCATTATAGATTATCCTTGAATGGGTACCGGTCAGTTCATTTATAAGGGTCCTTACACTCAACCATTCAAGTTTCCGGCTCACGTTCCTGAAACCTTCCAGTGTCTTCACCTCCTCTGACTCCAGGCTGAGCTTTGCATACAGTTCCTCATAATCTTCCGTTATCTCCCATACACCAAGCCTGCACCCTTCCTCTATATCGTTTTTAACAATGACACCCATCACCCGGTTTTCAGAAAAACAAAACCAAATTAGTTATTTCCATTCAAAAGACTCAATCAAATGGACAATATCTTCCTTGAAGTAGGCAATCACCGGAGCAAGGGAATCCTTATCCGGCTGAACGTTGAAATACAGGGATCCCCGCAGGAAATGCCTGTTGCTGTCGGTAAGGTAAAACTGCAGGCTTGAAGCCGCATTGCCTTTGATGTCATACAGTATGCCGTACACATCGGCCCGCTCGTTTGAATACACGGTTTCCTTAATGGCATCGGCCTTTATCGTATGCTTGTATACCAGTGAGCGGCTGTCCTCAATATATTCATAAAGGTTACCCCTGATTTCCTTGTATGAAATATGTATGATTCCGTCAAATGCGGGAAAATCAATGTTGACCCAGCAGGGTTCGGTGTTATAATCTGTATCAGGTACCACTCTTGAATATACCGGATACGCAAACCTGAAGGGACAGGTGGAGTCGAACAGCACGTATTGCTTTTCCGGAAATTCAACCCTCAGGTATCCTCTTGGTTTCGGGGTATAGTTACGCTTGCATCCCATCCCTGCAAGAAAGACCGTGAGTGCAAGCGTGAGCAAAAACCCATGTTGCCTGAATTTCTTTTTCATCATTCTGTATATCTGCCTGGTCGGAACAACTTTCCCTCTATTCCGGACAGTTCCTTGACCTTCGAATGTGCTACTTTTAATTCGGACAATCCCCTATACTGTGAGCTCTCCCTTTATTTCGCACGGATATTCAGCCGTATCTTTCTGATCCTTCTTTTATCGACGGCTTCCATGGTGAACTCAAAATTGCGGTAAACGGCAGTTTCTCCCTTTGCAGGGAAATCCCCCTTCAGCTCCAGAATGAGTCCCGCGAGAGTATCTGCATCTCCCTTAACCTTGGTAAAAATATCATCGTCCGTTCCGATGATCTTGTACAGGTCGTTCAGCAGGATCTTGCCGTCAAACATGTATTCCCTGTCCGAAATTTTCTCGAAGATAACCTCATCCTCGTCGGATTCATCCGTGATTTCCCCGACAATTTCCTCGATGATGTCCTCAAGGGTAATGATCCCGCTGGTCCCTCCATATTCATCCACGACGATGGCCATATGCATCTTTTTTGTCTGGAACTCAGTAAGCAGATCATCGATCTTTTTGTTTTCCGGTACATAGTATGGCGGCCTGATCAGGGACTGCCATTTGAAATTCTTGCTTTTCTGCAGGTGGGGCAGGAGATCCTTTACATAAAGTATGCCTTTGACCTGGTCAAAAGTCTGGTTGAAGACCGGGATCCTTGAGTACCCTGATTCAACAGCAATCTGGATCAGTTCATCAAGTTTGGTGGATATATCCGCCGATACCACATCGATACGGGATTTCATGATCTCCTTCACATCGATGTTCCCGAACTTGATGATGCCTTCAAGTATGGTTTTTTCTTCGGATATATCATCGGCTGTCAGTTCAAGAGCCCCGGAAAGGTCATCCATGGAAATATTCTGTGTCTTTCTTGCCAGGCGCTTGTTTACAAGGGAGGTGGAAAAAATGAGGATCGATGAGATGGGATAAAACAGTTTTTCAGCAAATTTAAGAGGGTACGCCATTATCAGCGAGAAACGTACAGCGTAAAGATTGGCATACAACTTGGGAAGGATCTCTCCAAACAGCAGCAGAAGGAAGGTCACGATCACAACCTGGACCAGGAACTGCAGCGTCTTGGAGCTTCCGAAATCAAGTGTTTTGTTCATCAGGAATGCTGAAAGGATAACAATCCCGACATTGATGAAATTATTGGTGATCAGAATGGTACCAAGCAGTCTCTCGGGTTCTGCCAGCATTGAAAGGGCAAGCCTGGAACGACTGCTGTATTTCTCATCAAGTAGTTTCTTATCGGAGGGAGACAGGGAGAAATAGGCTACCTCGGAACCGGATACCAGAGCCGAGCAGAACAGAAGCAATGCGACAATGCACAATCCCGCGATCACCCCGGCCGTTACGGGGAGAAAAGTAATATTGAACGGTATTATTGCCAGGGATACTAGAGGATCGAGATCCAAAACGTATAGATTGATTTAAAAAACTCAGAAAGGAAGGTCGTCCGTTTCGCCGGTTTCTGCACCGAGATCATTGAAACCATTTCCCTTTGTGATTCCGCCTGATTCTGCCTGGGAGGATTCAGAACTTTTTGTTCCTGGATCTCCCTGTGAGGTCCCGCTTTCGGCCTGCGTACTTGCGGAGATTTCCGGTTGAGTGCCTGCATCGTCTGCTCTCTTGCCGAGCATCTGCATATTATCACCAACTATTTCCGTGGTATAACGCTTGTTTCCGTCCCTGTCATCCCAGGAACGGGTCCTGATCCTTCCCTCAATAAACAACTGGGAACCTTTCCTAACATATTTTTCAGCAACTTCTGCAAGTCCCCTCCACAATACTACGTTGTGCCATTCGGTATTGGTGACCCTTTCACCGTCCCGGTTGCGATATGTTTCACTTGTTGCAAGGGGAAAGGAGCAAACGGCAGTACCTCCTTCAAGGTACCTGGTTTCAGGGTCTTTCCCTACGTTTCCAACAAGAATAACCTTATTTACTGACATGGTTTTTACTTATAATTCTGGCCTGCTAAGTTACATCCAGATTCGGAGAATATGAAATTTAATTTGGGCAATACTGCTTATATGGTTCTTATGCCATCCAGGTAACTGAGAATCAGTCTCGGGAGTGGGAAACCGTCCAGCAGATCCGGGTCTGCTGAAGCAGGATCTCCTAGACCCAGATCCGGTAGTGATCATATGTTTTCCTCTAAGAAAGAAGCATCCTGTTCCTGAGATACCGGTCCCTGACTTTTTGCCTGATTTCCTCCCTGAAAATGCTGAAACAATCTAAATTTTAGACAAATAACCAAAATTAACCGAATTGATTTCGTAAATAGAATGAAATAATATATATTTGCAATTCAAAATTGAAATTCTATTGTAATTAATTGATAATTAAAGATTTTAAAAAATGACCAAAGCTGATATTGTAAACGAAGTATCAAAGAATACGGGAATTGAAAAAGTAACCGTTCAGAAAACTGTCGAAGCCTTCATGGAAACTGTTAAAGACTCTCTGGTAAAAGATAAGAACGTTTACCTAAGGGGTTTTGGTAGCTTTATCGTCAAGAAGAGAGCTAAGAAAACAGCCAGGAACATCTCGAAAAACACTACCATCATTATTCCCGAACATTTCATACCTGCATTCAAACCTGCTAAGTCATTTGTAAACAAGGTTAAGAATAACGTTAAGAGGTAGTTATACTACCCTTTGTTCTGAGGAGGAGGATTTATCATGCCGAGCGGAAAAAAGAGAAAAAGACATAAGATGGCAACTCACAAGCGCAAAAAACGCTTGAGAAAAAACAGGCATAAGAAGAGGAAATAATACCTTTCGATTCTTACCCCAAAATCTTTAATGATTAAAGAAATAATAGAAAACCTAAAGATCCGCCAGGACCTTTAGGTTTTTACTGTATGATCTCCGGAGAATGGAACCCGGAGATATTAAGATATTCACACGTGAGCAAGGAAAAGGAAGTTGTTCGAGAACTGATCATCGATGCTGCTTCCCAGGAAATTTCGATAGCCTTGCTGGAAAATAAGGAGCTGGTAGAGCTTAATAAAGTTAAAAGCAACCTTGAATTTTCAGTAGGCGATATACACCTTGGGAAAGTAAAGAAAGTAATGCCCGGGCTGAATGCGGCCTTTGTAGATATAGGGCATGAAAAAGATGCTTTCCTGCATTACCTTGATCTGGGTCCCCAGTTCAGCTCACTCAACAAATACCTCAAGCTTCATCTCTCAAAGAAAGGCAAGGGCATCAGTTTCCAGAAATTTAAGCGCCTGCCTGACATTAACAAGGACGGGAAGATTACCGAGGTTCTTGAATCGGGACAAAAAGTGCTTGTCCAGATCGTAAAGGAACCCATATCCACCAAGGGACCCAGGCTTACGTCGGAAATCTCCATCCCCGGAAGGAATGTTGTTCTGATCCCCTTCTCCGAAAAGGTTTCCATCTCCACAAAGATTGAATCACAGGAAGAAAGGAACCGGCTGAAGAGATTATTGCTGAGCATCAAGCCCAGGAATTACGGCCTGATCGTCAGGACAGTAGCAGAGGCCAAGAAGGTTGCGACCTTTGATGGTGAGATCAGGGGACTGGTGAAAAAATTCGAGACGGCCTTTCACGGTATAGCCGATGTAAAACCTCCGAAACTCCTGGTCAGTGAACTGAACAGGACGACCGCACTGC
Source organism: uncultured Bacteroides sp. (assembly GCA_965603745.1). Lineage (GTDB taxonomy): Bacteria > Bacteroidota > Bacteroidia > Bacteroidales > SM23-62 > SM23-62. Next base: position 5,005 of record CBFDEE010000108.1, read on the forward strand.
TCAGGGATGTAATGAATGTTTCTTTCAACAGCATCATCGTGAATAACGAAGCAATGTACCGGGAGATCAAGGATTACATCAGCACGATTGCTCCCGAAAAGACAAAAATCGTTAAGCTTTATTCATCTGCCCAGCCCATTTTTGAGCAGCTCGGAGTTAATCGCAAGATCAAGTCACTGTTCGGAACCACCGTCTCGTATAAAAACGGTGCCTATCTTATCATCGAGCACACCGAGGCCTTTCATGTGATTGACGTGAATTCTGGGAACCGCTCCAGGACGGCCAGCGACCAGGCCACCAATGCGCTTGAAACCAACCTGTCTGCTGCCGATGAAATTGCGCGCCAGCTTCGTCTTAGGGATATGGGCGGGATCATTGTCGTCGACTTTATCGATATGAACAAGCAGGAACATCGCCAGCAGGTTTATGAACGTATAAAGGCAGCGATGTCGGAGGATCCGACCAAACATAATATCCTGCCCCTCAGTAAATTCGGACTGATGCAGATTACCCGTCAGCGGGTGCGCCCCGAGATGTCTATCGATGTGTCAGAAAAATGTCCGACATGCAACGGGACTGGTGAAATTGGCCCCAGCCTGCTGTACATGGATGCCCTGAAAAACCAGATCAGGGAACGCATCGAAGAATACAAGCTTAAGAAGCTTGAACTGCAGGTCCATCCATTTATTGAGGCCTACCTGGAGAGGGGCCGCAAATCCCCGCGCAGGATCTGGTCGAAAGAACTCGGGTGCAGGATACAGGTTACGGGAATGTCTTCTTTCCAGCTACTGCAGTATGCCCTGTTTACGGAGAACGGTGAAGAGATACCTGTATAGCCTGCATTTTCAGGCTTTGTTCAAAGCAATATCTTTACAAAAAAATCATTATGTACCGCAAAATATTCAAACCTGTCCTTGTCCTGGTCCTGTTTTTTTCCGGATTACACGCATGGGCGCAGGTCCTGGATCCCATAGACTGGAAATTCACTCAGGAAAAGACGGGCGAAAATGAATACACCCTAGTATTCACCGCAGATATTGAGAGTAAATGGCATCTCTATTCACAGTTACTTCCGGAGGGAGGACCGATTCCCACTTCATTCTCCTTTGAAAGTTCCGATCATTACACCCTGCTTGGCGAGGTCGAGGAGGTCTCGGATGTGGAAGAAAAATACGACGCCAGCTTTGACATGGACCTGAAAATGTTCAGCAATGAGGCGGTATTCAGGCAAAAGATCAGGGTACTTTCCGCCGGGGATTTTACCCTAGCGGGATACCTGGAATACATGTGCTGTGATGATGTACGCTGCCTGCCTCCGAAGGAGGAAGAATTCAGCTTTACCTTCACCGGAACGGATGCGGAAACAACCGACGGCAAAGGTATACAGGCAGCAGAAACGCCCCTGGGAATTGCTGACCAGGGAACGGGGACCGGGGATGCATCAGGCGGGATCGACTCTGGAGACCCCGGAACTGCCTCCAAAGAACCGGCTGATATCTCAGTTGCGGGTGCGGAGTCCGGAAACGCATCGTTGTGGTTGTTTTTCCTTATTGCTTTTGTCGCCGGCCTTGCGGGGATACTTACCCCATGCGTATTTCCTATGATCCCGATGACCGTAAGTTTCTTTATGCAGGGAAGTGAAAACCGGGCAAGGGCCATTGTCAAGGGACTGATCTTCGGGATCTCCATAATTGCCATTTACACGGCCATAGGAGTGATCGTATCGATATCGAGTGCCGGGGCGGAACTCACCAACAGCCTGTCAACACACTGGATACCGAACCTGATCTTTTTCCTGCTGTTCATGGTCTTTGCCGCGAGCTTTCTGGGCATGTTCGAAATGGTGCTCCCCAGCAAATGGGTGAATACTGCGGATAAACAGGCAGATAAAGGCGGGTACCTGGGAGCCTTTTTCATGGCCTTTACCCTGGTGCTCGTATCCTTCTCATGCACGGGACCCATCGTGGGGGCATTGCTGGTGGAGGCTGCAGGGGGACTTGCATTGAAACCCATCCTTGGCATGTTTGGATTCGGACTCGCTTTTGCCTTGCCCTTCACCCTTTTCGCCATCTTCCCCTCCTGGCTGAAAGGCCTGCCCAAATCGGGCGGATGGCTGAATTCCGTCAAAGTTGTGCTGGGATTTATTGTGCTTGCCTTCGGCATGAAGTTCCTCAGTGCCGTTGACCAGAGCTATCATCTTGGCATCATGAGCCGTGAAGTCTACCTGTCCATCTGGATCGTGATCTTTACCATACTCGGCTTTTACCTGCTCGGAAAACTCAAATTCGCCCATGATTCAGACCTGCCTCATGTCAGCGTACCCAGGCTTGTACTGGCTATAGCATCTTTCAGTTTTGTGGTCTACCTTGTACCGGGTTTGTTCGGGGCCAATTTGAGCTCAATTTCTGCCTTGATACCACCGAAATCAAGCCAGGAATTTAACCTTGGCTTGGTGGGCGGAAATGAAGCTGCCACCGGGGCGGCAATCCACACTTCCGGTAGTGATGCATTTCCGGAAGCGAAATATTCCGGGTTTCTGCATCTTCCCTATGGCCTGAACGGTTTTTTCGATTACGATGAGGGCATGGCTTATGCAAAACAGAAGAATATGCCCGTTATGCTTGATTTCAAGGGACATGCATGCAGTAATTGCAAGGAAATGGAAGGCAAGGTTTGGTCAGATCCGGCAGTACTGAAAAGACTCCGGGAAAATTACCTGATAATAGCCCTGTATACGGATGACCGCACAAAACTTCCGGAAGAGGAATGGATCATATCCGGATTTGACGGGAAGGTCAAGAAGACACTTGGTAAAAAGAACATGGACCTGCAGATCAGCCGTTACAATACCAACACCCAGCCC
>CBFDEE010000109.1:0-7847 GCA_965603745.1 uncultured Bacteroides sp.
CATTCAGGGCCAGAATCCTGGCCACAAGGTAATTATAATAGATGCCGGCCCCGATGACCAGGTACCTTTGATCTTCGCCTTTCTCGGCATTTTTCGCCGTTCCCAGCAGGTAGGCATCGAACCAGCATTTGTCCGTATACAGTACACGCATGGTGTCCTTTGCCCTGTGCGGGAAGCTCACTTCTGAAAAGCTGTAGTCAAATCCTGCGTTCAGTGTCGGAAAGTTCATCCCCACATTGGGTTCCGTGAGTCCCCCGTTGGAAATATGGTTATAATTAAAAGCCAGCCTGGTATTCACCCTGTTCGTCACACGGTAATTAACCGCCGCATTCAGCATGGCAATAAAACTCAGATGGTCACTGAAAAAAAAGTTGTCCGGGTTTGTTTCCGCATCGTAAACTTTTGTTACAAGGGCAGGACCTATCCCGAAACGAAAGGTAATGCTGAGTTTTTTCTGCGGCCGGATAAAAGGTTCGATGTAGGGGTAAAGGGCAACCGAGTGGCCGAGGACTTCCGGGAAGTTGAAGTTGTAATAATTCAGGGAAAAACCCGTCCGCGGATAACAATAACAGTGTTTCCATATCCGCTCACGCATCAGGTGCCAGGACAGGTCTGCTTCTATTCCCCGGGGATTGGAGTTGGAAATCTCGGCAATCGCCCGGGAATGAGGTATGATGAATCCGTAATGTCCCCGGATCCCCAGGCTGATGACGTTTTCCACATCATCGGCTTCCTGGCATTCCGCTGAACAACAGGATATTAATTCAAGGCCGAGAAGGAAACACAATGCCGGGATGAATCGTTTCATCAGTTAATGTTTAGTAAGGGACAGGATTCAGACCAGCCTGCCTGTCTTTAACAAGCGCCCTATGTTTTGCCCTGCTTTCTCCAGTAATTCAGGTGTCCGGCTTATGGCTTCTTCCAGGGGAATAGGACCGTCAAGTATGCTGAACATGGCTTTAAAAACATCCTTATACAGAATCTCCGCACCTTCCCCAATAGCTCCTGCAACTGCAATCACGGGCTTGCCATTCCGCCTGGCAATCTCCCCGACACCAAATGGCGTTTTTCCGAACCGGGTCTGGGCATCCAGTTTCCCCTCACCCGTTATAACAAGATCCGCTGCCCGGATTTTGTCCTCCAGTCCAAGCATCCCGGCAATCACCGGGAAGCCTTCCAGCAGGCGGGCACCGAGAAATGCGAGCATCCCGGCTCCGAGTCCCCCGGCCGCTCCTGCCCCCGGTATATATTCGACATCCAGGTCAAGCTGTTCACGTATGATCCCGGCAAAATGAGCAAGATTCCCGTCAAGTTTGTTAACCATGGCATCGCCGGCTCCTTTCTGGGGACCGTAAACCTGAGAAGCACCTTCGGGTCCAGTGAGGGGATTGGTAACATCACAGGCCACGATAATATCGGCATTTTTCACCTTCGGATCAAGCCCGCTCGTGTCTATCCTGTTTACATCCCCAAGTGCTCCGCCACCCTCGCTTACCGGTTTTCCATCGACCTGTGTGAATTCCATTCCCAGTGCCCTGGCCATCCCCATACCACCATCATTGGTGGCAGATCCCCCAATACCGATCAGAATTGTATGGCATCCCCGGTCCAGGGCAGCCCTGATCAATTCACCCGTTCCATAGCTTGATGTAATCCAGGGATCCCTCTCCTCCGGGCGGATAAGCTGAATACCTGAAGCAGAGGCCATGTCTATGATTGCCGTATTCCCGTCCCCGGTAATCCCAAACGATGCATCCACCTCCCTCATCAGGGGATCATGGACACGGACATGAACAAAACTGCCCTGGGTGGCTTCGATCAGGGATTCCATTGTTCCCTCTCCACCGTCGGCCATCGGGACCACTGTTATTTCAGCCTCTGGAAGCACCTTCAGGAGGCCTTTCCGCAGGGCTTTTGCGACTCCCGGGGCAGAGAGCGCATTTTTAAAAGAATCTGGTGCGATCAGGATTTTCATAGCCAGGTATGATGCATATATAAAAATAATACATATTAATAACATCACCTCCATGCCTGGAAATTTCCCAACCTGGTCCGAATTGGGAGAATGTATGCTGTTTTGTCCGGGAATGGTTTCAGCGGGTTCACGGAAATATCTATTTTTAAGTAAGCATTAATTCCCAATCCATGGAAAAAATCAAAGTAAGTCCCCGCGAAGCAAAAATCGGCTGGATCGGCACAGGCATCATGGGCGCCCCCATGGCCATGCACCTGGTCAGGGCCGGTTACAATGTTTCTGTATATAACCGCAGCAAAAACAAGGCAGGTGAGATGACAGAAAACGGGTGCGCCTGGTATGACAGTCCCTCAACCCTGGTAGAGAACTGCAATATCATTTTCACCATAGTGGGATACCCAAAGGATGTTGAAGAAGTATACTTCGGGAATAACGGGATAATGAAGAGCCTGCGTGAGGGTGCCGTTGTTATAGATATGACCACAACTCTCCCGGGACTGGCGGCCAGGATAGATAAAGCATGCCGGGAAATTGGTGCCCATGCTGTCGATGCCCCTGTTTCCGGGGGGCAGGTCGGGGCTGTTAATGGGACCCTGTCCGTTATGATCGGGGGAGAAAAGGAAGTGGTTGATCAGCTCATGCCGCTTATGGATGTATTCAGCAAAAGCATGGTCTACCAGGGAAAGGCAGGTGCGGGACAACATACCAAGATGTGCAACCAGATTACCATTGCCGGGACCATGATCGGGGTCTGTGAAGCGCTGATTTACGGGCATAAGGCAGGACTCGATCCGAATACCATGCTAAGCTCGATCAGCAAAGGTGCTGCAGGATGCTGGAGCCTCGATGTGCTTGCCCCAAAGATCGTGGCCGGTGATTTCGAACCAGGATTCATGGTCGAGCATTTCGTCAAGGACCTGGGCATTGCTCTCAAAGAAGCCGAAATTATGAACATTACCCTCCCGGGACTCTCCCTCGCCACGCAACTCTACCAGTCGGTAATTGAGATGGGCAAAGGCACCAAGGGCACCCAGGCAATGTACCTGGCACTTGAGAAAGTATCCGGTATGAACAGAGCCTAGAAATTCTGAAGGAATTGTGTTCCGGTCTACTAATGATCCCAGGCATAAGATTCCCGGCCAGGGATTAGATTTTCAGACTGAGGGGCCCTTGAAAAACCTCCGCTGGAAATACAGGGCTACATTAACCAGTGAAATAAGTACCGGGACCTCGACAAGGGGACCGATCACGGCTGCGAACGCTTCCCCCGAGTTGATGCCGAAAACGGCGACCGCGACGGCAATGGCGAGTTCGAAATTATTGCTGGCCGCAGTGAAGGAGATAGTGGCCGTTTTGGGATAGTCGGCGCCAATCCGCTTTCCCATAAAAAAGGATACCAGGAACATCACCACGAAATAGATGACCAGCGGAATGGCTATCCGGACCACATCGAGCGGGATTTTTACAATATATTCCCCCTTGAGGGAGAACATAACAACGATCGTAAAAAGTAGTGCAATCAGGGTCAGGGGAGAGATCTTCGGGATGAATTTACCATGGTACCATTCCCGGTCCTTTACCCTGATAAGGATGAATCTCGTGAGGAAGCCTGCGATAAAGGGGATGCCGAGGTAGATGAATACCGATTTTGCGATCTGCCCGATGGTGATGTCAACCTGGAATGACTGCAGACCAAGCCAGCCTGGTACAAGGGTGAGAAAAACATAGGCGTAGAAAGAGAAAAACAGAACCTGGAAGATGGAATTGAAGGCTACCAGTCCCGCAGCATACTCCGTATCCCCGCAGGCGAGCTCGTTCCACACGATGACCATGGCAATACAGCGTGCCAGCCCGATCAGGATGAGTCCTGCCATATAATGAGGATAATCCTGCAGAAAAAGTACGGCCAGCCCGAACATAAGTACCGGGCCTATCAGCCAGTTCTGAACAAGGGACAGGGTAAGGATCCTGTAATTCCTGAAAACATCTTTCAGTTCCTCGTACCGGACCTTTGCCAGGGGCGGATACATCATGACAATGAGTCCGACGGCAATGGGGATATTGGTGGTACCTGAGCTCATGGAATCCCAGAATCCTGCGATTTCAGGGAAGAAGTAACCCGACAGCACACCAACAAGCATGGCCCCGAATATCCACAGGGTGAGGTAGCGGTCCAGGAAGGAAAGACGTTTCGCAGCTGGTTTCACCGGGATTGAAATTTGACCTCTAATTAAGGAAAAAGTTTTCTAATTCCATTCGGATAAACATACATCCGTAGATAAGTGGTCTGAGTACCGGAATTGTTTTTAAGATTACTGATCAGGCCGCTGTGAAGCGTTGATAGTAAAAATGCCCGCCCCGGTAAACCGGGACAGGCATTGACTTATTTCTTTAATTATCAGGAGAATATCTCTAACCTGTGGGCAGCATGTAAAAGATATTCAGCATGGGGCGCATGCCCGGCTCCCTGTAATCGCTGGATGCGAACCTGAATCCACGAAATCTGGGTTCCGGTACCAGTTTAAGCATCATGCCGTAATAGGGGGCGGATATCTCATAATGCAGGAACAGGCGTGTTATGTCCACTGTAATGAAGTTGCAGTTCCTTATAAACGGTTCTATGAACACCTGGTTTGATAAGGTGGTATTTGGCTGCTTGTTCCAGGTTACCTCATGCTCCTCCCAGGGATCTACGATCTGCTGAAGTACTCCTCCGTACGCGATATCCCCGAACCACACCACTGTATCGTGAAGCCAAAGGCTATCCCATGGCAGGGGAACATCATAGAACAAGGTAAGCGTAACTTTCGTAATAGTGGCTGATTTAGGCAGGCTCGGGCGAATAAACCTTATCATGCTGCGCGACTCGTGCATAACGGTAAGTATGGAATCGCTTATGAATGTTGCCTCGAAATACGGGTGCTTCCCGAAGTTCTGGTCGGGATCCCGGGTTGTGATCATGGCATCAATGCCATCATCAGGACCGGGCTGCAGCTTCAATACATGGAATATCGGTTTCACCCGGACAACCAGGGGTTCCTGCGGGGTGGTATTAAGAAGTTCCCTTGCCGAGATCTTAAATTCCTGCGGCTCATATCCTTTGACCTCTACAATGAATTTGTAATATTCAGCACCTCCCCGGATTACAACCCTGTTCACTTCGTCCTTCAGGTAAAAATCATAATGCCATCCGTCGGGATGGTAAACGCTAAGTCCTGCTTCTGTGTAGAATTCCGGTCTCATGTACTGCGGGTCGTCTATCATTACAATAATGTAGAATGGCAGGGGTTTCACAAGGGAGAATCCGAAACTTGCATAACCGAATTCAGAGGGAGGTTCTCCCTGAACGGGCAGTACCTCAGGGCTGAGCCTGGTGGTCTCTTCCTCTCCAATTCCGAATGCAATCGGAAGCGGATGCTTTACCAGGTAAGCCTTGGGTGAACCTTCCAGCGGAGCAGCATAGATAACCTCTCCGTCGTGACTGACAATCATTAACTTCACCAGCAGGTAGGGCCCCTCTTTGAGTTTGATCCTTTCAGTAAAATATCCGTCACCGAATTTATACAGGGGAAACAACTCGTCCTCAATTACAGGAACACTGTCAGCATTGACAACGGTTATCAGGGCATAGAAACGGGCGATGTCGAGGCTGTCCGGCTCATCTGATTTGAGGCCGGCTTCTTCCAGTTCCCCGACATTGACATGCAGTTCAAGACTGCCTTCAGGTTCGGTCCCCTGACGATGCTTCTCGCAGGAATTTAAACCCCCTGCCATTGCAAGCAGGGCAAGAATGGTGAGAAAACTCTTAAGGGTTTTCATGACAAAGGTTTTAAAATATAAAGATACAACAAGAATCCACTAATTTCAAGACGCATTCCGGATCCGAATGGTTGCGCCGGGATCCGGTGTTATACAGACTGCTTTTTTGCTGATCTCTCCTATAAACAATCAATATCCTGGTACAGCTCGTTCCAGCAGTGCCAGTCAGCATCCCCGAAGTTAACCTCGTCCTTTACCCTTCCCTCGCCCGTTGTGCGGTTCCATTCGATGCTCAGCCATTCGACATTTTCCTGGGGACTATGGTACATGGTCCATTCGGCATGGGTACGGTCGTATCTCAGGGTTCCTTCGTACCATTTAAAATCCTCATAGGAACCGACCTTTGTGATGAACATCACAGCCGTATATTCCTCGTTTGATATCCTGGTCGTTACCAGCCTGGCTTTAAAGGTCTCAGCCCCGGCCCATGTATAAGGACCACTGCCAGCTGTTTTCGCCAAGGTAAACGGGAGTATGGTTAAAGGACTCCAGGTAGGCGGCCACGGGGATTTTGTCACATAAAAAGGTTAAGATTCAGGCGCGGAATTCCGAGATGATAAATTCCCTGATAAGATCCAGTTTTGAATTGGGACAGAGCAGGTAATTCAGGTTGGTACTGGAGTTACCCAGTTCGGTCACGCTCATCAGTCCGGATTGCTCGTAAATATGAAAGAAAGAATAGTTTTGCCTGTCGAAAAGGGATTCGACGTTTTTCCCTATGCTCCGGTTCTGGATCTCCAGGATGATCACAGGATTGTGCTGGTACAGAAACGTTCCGTATCCTAGCAGGACATCGTATTCAAGGGTTTCCACATCTATCTTCATCAGGTCAATCTCCCGGATGTTTTGTTCCTGTACATATGTATCAAGCCTCATTACATCCACGATAATAGAACTCTGGTCCCTTGTCACCCAGTCCTTGTTCAGGCTGCCTGCAGTGGTATTTTCGGTTGTGAAGGTACCTGGACCATAATTATAGAAGGGAAGACTCCCCTCACGGCTGGAAAGTGCCAGCTTTTCACAGCGGATATCAAATTCGTTGATTTCACTGTTCTTTACCAATACCTCATAAACATTCGGCTGGGGTTCAAATGCCCTGACACAGGACTGTGGATTATAGACTTTCGCAAGAATTGAGAAGATACCCGAATTGGCCCCGATGTCGAAAATCGTTGCGGAAGACCTGCATAGTTTAATCCAGATTCTCCGGGTCATACGTTCCCAGGGATACTGGTCGATGCCAAGCCAGTAAATATGATTCTCCAGGTGGAATGCATTGTTGAACAGATAGAATTTCTTACCATCCTGGGTGTTTACCCGGAATTTACCAATAAACCTGAGCCTTCTTCGCATGTATTCGGAAGGAAGATAAAAACCTTTTAGCACGCCGTAGACCGGTTTTCCTATATACCTGTATATGAAATATTTCAGTGCTCTGCTTATCATTCTGCTAAATCAAAACGGTATCAGGGAACCGGGCAAGCAAATATAACAGAAAGAAAACATTCGATAATGAATTCTATTTGATATTCCCCGCCATTATAAGATCATAAATAAAAATTCCGTAACCCACCCCCGCCATATCGTCTGTTCTGGCCATCTGGAAAGCCATATACTTTCCATCGTCACTGATCACGGGATTCGAAGATTTTCCACCCGGGTAATCATTGAAAAAGGTCAGCCGTTCCAGCCGGTGGCTGCCATCGAGTGCAAGTTTATAGATATCGATATTATAAGGGCCGGAGTCTGAATCTGCGGGTGCGTGATGATCGCATTCAACCAGGGTAAACTTCCCGTCCGGGAAAATCCCTTCCGGTTCATCGTACTGGCCGGGAGCTTCAGAATAGTTGATTACTTCACCGCTCTCCAGGTCCAGTCCCATGACCTCACATCGCTGGTATCCATAGGATGAAAAGATCAGTTCCTTCTCATCAGGCGGCCTGAAATTCTGGGGTTCGGGATCTGTCTTGAATGGCAGGTCAAGATTGTCCAGGATCAGTTTTTTGTTTGCAAGAACAGGGATATTATCCCGGTATTCGATTTCAGCCAGCCA
>CBFDEE010000110.1:0-7836 GCA_965603745.1 uncultured Bacteroides sp.
ATAAATGCCTTCATCAATGCGCCCCACTTAGCCACCTTCATGCTGGGCATGTTCTGGAAACGCACAACCGGGCACGGGGCATTCTTAGGATTGATCTCGGGTACCCTGGCTGCTTCCATCCATCATGGAATCACAGCACCGGCCGGTGCTGAAACCCTTGTCAAAGGCGGATGGCTGGGCAGCATTGTACATACCTATCCCAGTGAGATGGCCCAGAATTTCTGGACGGCCATCTATGCATTTACGGCAGCCCTGGTCCTGACCATTATCATATCCCTTGCCACCAGACAGAAGAAAAGTGATGAGGATATGCAAGGTCTTGTTTATTCCCTTACTCCCAGGATCCGGCAGGAAGACGTCATATGGTATAAGCGCCCCGTTCCTCTGGCGATAGTCGTAGGGGTTATAGCGCTTGTTTTAAGTATAATATTCTGGTAAAAAACATCAGCAATGGGTTTAGATATAAAAATTCCTATCGGATTAATGTTCACCATCCTTGGACTTCTGCTGGCCATATTCGGACTGGCAACCGGGGGTGATGCTGAACTGTACAGGCGTTCACTGGATATCAATGTCAACCTCTGGACGGGACTCCCAATGATCGTGATTGGTGTCCTCATGCTGGCTACCGCAAAACTAAGGCCGGCAAAAAAGGACGAATAGATAAGAATTTTTAAGTGTGTTTTTCACACTTAAATTTTTATCTTTATATGCCGAATAATCACAACTGAACTTGCCATGTCAGGTAAAAACACGGACACTGCCGGCAAACGGGAATATTATACAGATTACTCCAAATTATTTGTAGCGATAGACTGTATAATTTTCGGATTCCTGAACAATGAACTGAAAATATTGCTGCTAAGCCGTGATCTTGAACCAGGAAGGGGAAAATCATCGCTGATCGGCGGATTCGTAGGGGAAAAGGAAAGCCTTGATGATGCTGCCCATAGGATCCTCTATGATCTTACCGGCCTTAAGGATGTTTTTCTTGAGCAGTTGTATACCTTCGGTGCCGTCGGGCGTGATCCGGGTGAAAGGGTGATTTCCGTTTCGTATTATGCCTTGCTGAAGGTGGGTGATCTGGATCACAGTCAGCTGGAAAAGCATGGAGCCCGCTGGTGCCAGGTTAAAAAGTGCGAGCATCTGGTCTTTGACCATGATGAGATGAGGGACAGGGCCCTGAAGAGGCTTCAGTACAGGGCAAAGACCCAGCCCATTGGTTTCGAGCTTCTTCCCGGTAAATTCACCATACCGCAGCTGCAGAATCTCTACGAGGCTATTTACCAGAAGAAATTTGATAACCGGAATTTCAGGAAGAAGCTGCTGGCAATGAACATACTGGAGAAACTGGAAACAAAGGATAAGTCCACATCCAAGAAAGGCGCCTACCTGTACAGGTTTGACAGGAAAAAGTACAAGCGTTTCCTGGAAAAAGGTTTTCTGTTTGACCTGTAATGATGTGAGCCTGAAGACGATCCCGTCTTGAGTGGAATGAACAGATGATTTACATTAATACGATTATTATGCTGGAAGATCTGAAAATAAACGTTTGCCAGGCGAACCTGGACCTGGTGAAGTTCGGCCTGGTGATTTTTACCTGGGGGAACGTCAGCGGCATTGACCGTAAAAGGGGACTCATAGTCATAAAACCCAGTGGAGTATCATACGAGGATATAAAGTCAGACGATATGGCCGTCATTGACCTTGAGGGAAAACAGGTGGAAGGGAGACTGAAGCCATCCTCCGATACCCCCACCCATCTTTACCTGTACCGGAAGTTCGAAGGCCTCGGTGGAATTGTGCACACGCACAGCGAATGGGCTACCTCATGGGCGCAGGCCAGGCGTTCAATCCCTGCCTACGGCACTACTCATGCGGACTATTTTTACGGGGAAATTCCCTGCACCAGGCCCCTGACCGAGGAGGAAGTTAAGAATGACTACGAGTATAATACAGGTGTTGTGATCGCAGAGACGTTCAGGGAGATTGACCCCATGGCCGTTCCGGGTGTCCTGGTAGGCCAGCACGGTCCCTTCTCATGGGGCAGCGATCCCCATCAGGCGGTACATAATGCCAAGGTAATGGATGAAGTGGCTAAAATGGCTTACCGTAATGAAGCCCTGGGTAATGTAAAGTCCATCGATCCTTACCTGCTTGACAGACATTACCTGAGAAAGCATGGGAAGGATGCTTACTATGGACAGGATAAATAATTACATCTAACTAATTCAATCAACATATGCAAGATGATAAATACGTGATCGGTCTCGATTATGGGACCGACTCGGTAAGAACTGTGATCGTAAATGCAGGCAACGGGGAAGAACTTGCCTCTGACGTGAATTATTACAGCCGCTGGGCGGAAGGGAAATATTGTGTACCGGCAGAGAATCAGTTCCGGCAGCACCCGCTGGACTACCTGGAAGGCTTTGAGAAGACCATCAAAAACTGCCTGGAGTCGGTTTCCGGTGAGGTGCGGCAAAACATAAAGGGAATTGCCGTGGACACGACGGGCTCAACGCCCGTTGCCGTAAGCAAAGAGGGTGTGCCACTTTCACTGACACCGGGCTTCGAAGATAATCCCAATGCCATGTTTGTGCTCTGGAAAGATCATACAGCGGTAAAGGAAGCCGCCGAGATCAACGAATTTGCCCGAAGTTGGGGCGGGGTGGATTATACGAAGTTCGAAGGTGGGGTCTATTCCTCGGAATGGTTCTGGGCTAAAGTACTGCATGTCCTGCGTGCCGATCAGTCCGTCCGGGAAAACGCTTATTCCTGGGTTGAGCACTGCGACTGGATCCCGGCCATCCTTACGGGAAACACCGACCCGTTGAAACTGAAACGGAGCCGATGCGCCGCGGGACACAAGGCTATGTGGCATGAAGATTTCGGCGGGCTCCCGCCGGAAGAATTCCTGGTAAAGCTCGATCCACTGCTTGCAGGATTGAGGGAACGACTGTACAGCGATACCTATACTTCTGATGTCCCTGCCGGTACCCTCACCCGGGAGTGGAGTGAAAAACTGGACCTTCCCGCCGGAGTGGTGGTAGGAGTGGGCGCCTTCGATGCGCATATGGGAGCTGTCGGGGGTGAGATCGAGCCCTTTCACCTGAGCAAGGTTATGGGCACGTCTACCTGCGATATGCTGGTCGCTCCTTTCGATCAGGTGGGAGACACCCTGGTAAGGGGTATATGCGGGCAGGTTGACGGATCGATCACACCGGGGATGCTGGGACTGGAAGCCGGACAATCAGCATTCGGAGATGTCTATGCCTGGTTCAGCAAGGTCATAGCATGGCCCCTGGAAAATATCCTGGCCAAATCCAAACATGTAGACGATAGCACCCGGATGGCCCTGGCAGAAGAATTGAACGAAAAGATCATCCCGGAACTTACGGCAGCAGCCGAGAAGATCGATATCGGCGAATCCGGTATCATAGCCCTTGACTGGATGAACGGGCGCCGCACACCGGATGCAAACCAGGCCCTGAAGGGAGCGGTCATGGGACTCAGCCTGGGAAGCGATGCACCCAGGATCTTCCGTGCTCTGGTGGAGGCCACCGTATTCGGATCCAAAAAGATCATCGACCGTTTCATTTCCGAGGGAGTCAGGATCGACGGCGTAATCGCCCTTGGGGGGGTAGCTAAAAAATCTCCCTTCGTAATGCAGGTCATGGCGGATGCCCTTGACATGTCCATTAAAGTCGCGAAATCCGAACAGACAGTTGCCCTTGGTGCGGCCATGTTTGCAGCGGTGGCAGCGGGCCTGTATGACAGTGTCGAAGCTGCCCAGAAATCAATGGGAGCGGGATTTGACGCAGAATACGAACCCATCCCCGCCAATGTTGAGAAATACAGATCCCTCTACGAAGCTTACGGCAGGCTGGGTGATTTCGTTGAACAGGAAACTGAAGGGAAATAAACAGGATTTTATTTCATTCCGGACCCGGTGGACCGATCGCGGGATCCGATAATTTGCATAAATGATGCTCCTGAGGTTTGCAGCTTTGACGATGCTGGCCGTTTATGCCATTCTTCCCGCATACACGGCCGCTACAGACGGGCCTGTTACGATCAGCCACCTGCAGGGTGAAATCGTATTTGACGGCATGCCGGATGAACCCGCCTGGCTGCAATGCGATCCTTTTCCCATGGTTACCCACAGTCCCGTTTTCGGAAATGAACCGCGAGAAAGGACGGATATCCGCCTGCTTTTCGATAACGATTTTATCTATGTGGGGGCTTCCTTCTATACTGCTGATCCGTCCACCATACTGGCTACTTCAAAGAAAAGGGATGAACTGAAAGCTGCCAGCGACTGGATAGGTGTCATTTTTGACTCTTACAACGATAATGAGAACGGGGTTGCGTTCTGGACGACCCCGACGGGACTGAGGACGGATATGACGATATTCAATGACGCCGCGGAAAATAATCCACCACCCGTTAATTCCAGCTGGAATACCCACTGGGATGTGAAAAGCACACGTAATGAAGAAGGATGGTTCTCTGAAATGAAGATCCCCGTTTCAAGCCTGAAGTTCCAGGAAACAGACGGGGATGTTGTTATGGGACTGATACTTATACGCTGGGTGCCGTACCATAATGAAATGTACATCTATCCGGGCATTCCGAATGAATACGGGGCCTGGAGCGGGTGGAAGGTATCCCTTGCACAGGATGTGGTTTTCCAGGGACTGAAGTCACGAAAGCCCCTGTATATTACTCCCTATGCCGTAGCCGGGATCAACCAGGCAAATGAGCTGAACGATGCAGAAACAGAATATGACTTCAGCAGGGATCATAAACTGGATGCAGGGATCGATATTAAATACGGCTTAAGCAGCAACCTGACCCTTGATGTGACATTTAATACGGATTTTGCACAGGTTGAAGCAGATAATGAACAGGTGAACCTGACCCGTTTCGATCTGTTCTTCGAAGAGAAAAGGCAGTTTTTCCTGGAGCGGGCCAGCATATTCGACTTTAATACCGGCGGTCCCAGCACCATGTTTTACAGCCGCAGGATCGGGCTGGATGAGGATGGCAACATTATACCCATCATAGGGGGTGCAAGGCTGATAGGGAGGAAGGGCGGCTGGGATATGGGATTGCTGAATATGCAGACGATGAAAACCGACAGCCTGCCATCGGAAAACTTCGGGGTGATACGTGCAAAAAAGAGGGTCCTGAATCAATATTCATACGCGGGAGGGATTTATACTTCCCGCCTGGGACTCGACGGCAGTTATAACCAGGTATACGGATTTGATGCCCTTTTAAGGCTGACCGGTAATGAGTATCTGAACATTATATGGGGACAATCCTTTGAATCCGGCCTTGCCAATAAGCCCCTCTCTATAGCTAATGCCAGGTACCGGCTGGGGTGGGAGCGGCGAAGGAATGTTGGCCTTCATTATGAGATTTTTATCTCCGGGACGGGAAATGAATACAATCCGGGCATAGGTTTTCAGCACAGGGAAGATTACCACATGTACGGAGGCTATCTGAACTACCTGTGGCTGGCGCCGGAATCCTCACCGGTACTGAGGCATGGCCCGAGGTGCGATGTTGATGATTTTTTCAGCATGACCCGCCGCGTAAGGGAAACCGGCAGGTATATGATCGATTACCTGCTGGAATTTAAAAACTTCTGGCAATTCAGTTTGGGGGGCACCTACCGGATCGAGAATGTATTTGAAACCTTCGAACTTTCGGATGAGGCTGAGATCCCCGTCGGATATTATACATTTCCACAGCTGAGGGGCTTCTTTTCCACGCCCTCAACCAGTCCTGCCTGGATGTATTTTGAAGGCACGGCAGGCGGATATTTTGACGGCAGTATGATCCAGGCAGCCTTCATGCCGAACTGGAGTATTTCATCATCAATAACCCTCGGCGGAGCCTATTTATACAGCCACGTGAATCTTCAGGACCGGGACCAGCGATATATTTCACATATCGGAAGGCTGAAGACCCTTGTCATGTTCAGTACCCGCCTTTCCTTAAGTGCTTTTATCCAGTATAACAGCGACACCCGCAACATCGGCTCAAATGTACGGTTCCGTTACAATCCAAGGGAGGGAAATGACCTCTGGATCGTTTATAACGAAGATACCAATACAGATCTGAGACGTGAAATCCCCTACAGGCCCCGACTTGCAGGCCGTACACTTATGTTAAAATACACTTATACCTTCCGTTTTTAAGGGAAAAAATGTAATTTGAGTACGGGAATTGAATTACCATGATCTTCGATGATTTTTCATACCTGGTTCAGGGGGATGCAATGCCCGAGGTGCAGTTCACTTCCGTCGATAACGGACAGATCCACCATGTGAAGAAGGGGCATATAGTTCTTATTAACTTTTTCATTATTCAATGCAAGCATTGTAAACACATGCTTGAATATCTTCAGGAAGAATACTGGCCCGTATTCCAGGAAAGCAAGAAGCTGATGCTCGCGGTGGGAAGGGACCATACCCCTGATGAGCTGAGGGATTTCAGAGACCGGGGCAATTATATCCTTCCCTTTGCGGCCGATCCGGGCAGGCTCAATTTCGATAAGTTTGCCGAAAAAAAAGTTCCCAGAAACTACCTTTTTGACTCATACGGAAGGCTGGTGTACCAGACCCGGGGATTTGACCTGGACCAGATGGCAACCATGCGTATCGTACTTGATGATCTTGATGAAACCTGAGAAACCGCTTCTCCCTCCCTGAGATTCCCGAGGCCTGCCTTCCTGCCCTTCTTCCTGCCAGCATGCCTGCCTGTCTCATTCCCGGTCAATCCGGACCCGGTTTATCTGAAACGAGTGATTTCTTTTTCTTATTTTTGTAACAAATTCACATCATGTTGAGCAGGCAAAAATCATTCAGCATACTATACGGGGTCCAGCGCAGTTTCCTGGGCATATTTTATATTATCAGCGTGGTGGCGGTCTTCTGGCTTATTTTTTATTTGCTCCATGACGTTCTGCATGCCGGCGGGAGCATCATCATCCCGGTATCTATTGCGTACCTTGTCCTTATAGTCCTGGGATACAGTATTATCCATGTGATAAGCTACATACCGGCCAATCTTGCGGGAGCTTTTGACCCGCTTAAGAACGGCATTGCCGACAGGAGCATCGGATCTTCAGCTGAGCTTGCCGGCAGACTGGCCGATTTCATGTGCTCCTTTTTCAATTTTGCATTTTTTGATGTCCAGTTTGCCCTCGTCCGTTTTTCGGAACAGGAGCCTGTGCCCTCATCAGGCCTGGATATGGAGGCAGCAGGAATTGATCTCCAGGAGTTGGATCATTTTGCTGATAAACTGAAAGCTACAACGTATTTCGGAAGGGCCGGGACGGAGCGGACAGCATATTTATACGTTGTTCCGCTGATATTCGGAGACAAGAGCCTTGGATTTGTGGCTGTTGCCACCCGGCAGAAACTCTGGAAGATCTTCGTCCAGTTACTGAATGAATTTGAAAATGATTATGTGGACGACCAGGTGGTCCACGTCCTGGCAAGGGAAGCCGATGCCATAACATGATCACCCCAACCCTTTGCAATGCAGATCGCAGGTTCCATAGTATTAATGATCATAAGCTGCCTGATCATCTGGCGCTCCGCAACGAGTTTCGAGATGGCATCCGATTATCTGGGCCGTAAAATGACCCATGGTATCAAGGGTGCGACCATCAATGCCATTGCCAGTTCCATGCCCGAGTTTCTCAGCACTTTCTTTTTCCTTTTCTATCTGGGAGATGTGAATGGTTTTTCAGGGGGACTGGGAATCACGGCCGGGAGTTCCATTTTCAACCTTCTTGTGATCCCCTCCGCCGTTATC
>CBFDEE010000111.1:0-7812 GCA_965603745.1 uncultured Bacteroides sp.
TTTTTACGGAAATCGGCGGAAAAATGAAACAAATCATTACTGCATTCGTTTAATTGAGTGCCGCCGAAATCCTTTTCAGAAAAGAAGTTGTTAATATCTTTTTTTAGGAAGAGCCTGAAAAATAGATATTTTCAAACTAACTGATTTTGGCTATCTTAGTAGATTAATAGATTCGCAACCAGACAAGTGAAGAGACTTATCATCATATTATCCCTTTTACTTTTTTACGCCTCTTCCTTTGCCCAGGACCCGCAATTAACCCAGTTTTATTCCTCCCCCCTTTATCTGGCCCCTTCCTTTGCCGGAGCGACCCAGCAGCACCGCCTGGCAAGCACCTACAGGAACCAGTGGCCCGGAGTTCCGGGAGCATTTGTGACCTATACGTTTTCGTATGACCACTATTTCTCGAATTTCAACAGCGGACTCGGCTTGCTGATCATGCGTGACGAGGCCGGATCCGGTGATCTCAGCACCACTAACATCGGGATACAGTATTCCTATGACATCCAGGTAACTGACCTCTGGCATATCAGGCCGGGCATACATTTCCTGTATACACAACGGGGCATCAACTTTTCCAAACTGCTGTGGGGAGACCAGATCTCCCCCAGCGGGATAACGCCCACCATTGAAATACCACCCCTGCAGCGAAAGGGAGCCATCGATGCCTCCCTTTCTGTACTTGTGTACTCGGACAGGATGTGGGCAGGAGCGGCAGTTGACCACCTTTTCCGTCCGAATTACTCCCTCTATGACGATGACGTTACTCGCTGGGGCATGAAACTAGGCGTTTTTGGCGGTTACCAGGTGATACGCAAGGGAAGGCTGCTGAAACCCATCGATGAAACACTGTCCCTCGCCGGCCTTTTTAAATACCAGGATCATATCGCACAGCTCGACATCGGGGTATACTGGTATAAGAATCCCCTGGTAATGGGAATATGGTACAGGGGCCTTCCGATAATAAACGAAGAAATCAGGGGTGATGCCGTCTGCTTCCTGATAGGATACAAGATTGAGCAATTCAGTATCGGTTACAGTTATGATTTCACCGTTAACAAGCTGCTGACTTCAACCTGGGGTTCTCATGAAATTGCCCTGATCTATGAATTCACTTCCCACCGGAAAAAGAAGAAGCGGCATATGATACCCTGTCCCGAGTTTTAATCCCCTGCCGGCCGTTTATTACAGAAAATCCATATATTTGCAGGGATTTTTGCAAACCCCTTTAATTCTCTGATTATGAAAAATCTTTCGCTTATTCTGAATGCTGTTCTTATTGTGGCGGTTGGAGTTTTGTTTTATCTGCATTTCAGCTCATCAAAGTCATCTGACGAGGGACATATTTCCGGCGGGATGGCCCTTGAACAATTGACAGATATGCCGATCGTATATATCAATATAGATTCGCTCCTGAACAATTACAGCTACTTCCACGATATGCAGGAAGAATTTGCGGACAGGCAGTCCGAAATGGAAGCGGAACTGAACCTTCGTTCAAGGCAGTATGAAACATCCGCGCTCGATTACCAGAACAAGGTCCAGAAAGGCCTGGTTACCAGGAGGGAAGCAGCAGAGCTGGAACAGCAGTTATTACAGGAACAACAAAGCCTCCTTCAGCTTCGGGATCAACTTTCAATGCAGCTTGCAGAAGAAGAACAGGTACGGAACAGGCGTCTGATCAACAATATCATGGAGTATCTTGTTGAGTATAATAAGGACTACAATTATCAGTTCATCTTCAGCAACAGCTTCGGTGATAATGTCCTCTTTGCCAATGAGCAACTCGATATCACTTCCAGCGTGCTTGAAGGCCTCAATGAGCAATACGAGAGCGAAAAAGAATAGATCTGATGTCTTTTGCAGAGGCTTATCTTGAGAAGGTCAGCCTTGATCCCGGGATTGACAATCAAGCACCAAGTCCCAATCTATCCATGGTCATAGCCATCCCGGCATCCAATGAACCGGGATTGATGCATACCGTTCATGCTATCAGGAAATGTACCCGGCCGGATGGTGATGTTGAACTTATCATTGCCCTGAACTCCAGAGAAAATGCACCGGCTGAGGTGATCAACCAGAACCGGCGGTCGGAGGCTGAGATCCGGGATTTCATCCGCGATCATTCGAAACCGGGATTCCGGCTGCTGTATACCCACAGATCCGGCATCACGGGAAGGCATGCAGGCGCCGGTTTTGCCCGGAAAATAGCCATGGATCACGCACTCAGCAGGTTTGGCAAACTGGACCGGCCAGAAGGAATAATCCTTTCGCTTGACGCCGATACCCTCTGTGAAGGGAACTATCTCACCGCAATCGAAGATCACTTCCAAAAGGTCCCGAAATCAAGAGCCTGCTCTGTATATTTCGAGCATCCGCTGGAAGGAGCCGGGTTCCCCGAAAGCGTATACAAGGGTATTACGGAGTATGAACTGCATTTGCGTTATTACATCCAGGGTTTGCGTCATGCAGGACATCCGCATGCGCATCATACAATCGGCTCGGCATTCTGTGTAAGGGCAAATGTTTACGCAGGCCAGGGAGGCATGAACAGGAGAACGGCCGGGGAAGATTTCTATTTCCTGCAGAAGATCATCCCGCTGGGCCAGTATCATGACCTGAACACCACCTGCCTGTTTCCCTCACCCAGGCCATCCGGCAGGGTGGCATTCGGTACCGGTCCGGTAGTCCGCCGTTTCTTCAAAGGCAGCATAAAATCACTCGACTCATACAATCCCGATGTATTCAGGGACCTGGGGAAATTTATATCTGTGATCCCCCTGCTGTATCCGGATTCCGAGGATGAGATAAAAACCCTGTACGATTCGTTGCCGGAATCCATCCGGGCTGACCTGGAAGGGGAGTTCTTTGAAAGGCTCGGGGAGATACGGAAAAACTCGGCCGGCGAGGAATCATTCCGGAAAAGGTTCTTCCGGTGGTTCAACATGTTCCGTACACTGAAATACATAAATTCCGCACACCGGAGTTTCTATTCGAAGATACCTGTTCAAAAGGCCGCCGGTGATTTTCTCAGGGGACTGGATTATGATATCAAGCCCGGGGCGGATGCACGGGATTTACTGATGTTTCTGCGGAAAATCCAGAGGGAAAGTAACTGGCCCGTTTAGTCTTCCTGCACAATTACAAAGACGTCCTCGTTCTCTTTCTTCATGAGGTACTGTTCGCGGGCAAATTTCTCCAGGTTGTCCCTGTCGGTTTTCAGTTCATTAAGCCTGCGTGAATCCTCGGCAATCCGTTCAATGTAATATTGCTTCTCATCCTCCATATCCTGCCGGGACCTGATATACCGAACACGGTCGACCAGGCTGTTACGGTCGAATATCAGAAGCCAGACCAGAAAAGCCAGTACAGCGATCAGGTATTTATTCCTGAGGCTGCGCATGAATATGGAATCACGTTTGAACACAGCTGCAGATACGAAGGCAAATTAGAAAATAATACAAAAAAAGGGGAAGCGTTTTATCAACACTTCCCTGTATCAGTAAAGTTCCCTCAGCGAAAAGCAGCTTCCGGTCCCCGGGCAATCCTCATTCTTCCATGAAAGGATAGCGGTAATCCTCCGGTGGAAGGAAATTCTCCTTGATCGTTCTCGGTGAAACCCATCGCAGCAGGTTCAGGTATGAACCGGCTTTATCATTGGTTCCTGAAGCCCTTGCCCCGCCAAAAGGCTGCTGACCTACGACCGCTCCCGTCGGTTTGTCGTTGATGTAAAAATTACCTGCAGCATTGCTGAGCCGCTTTGTTGTTGCCTGGATCACATACCTGTCCTGTGCCAGAACAGCACCCGTCAAAGCGTATGTTGAAGTGCTGTCAAGAAGGTCAAGTGTTTCCTCCCACTTGCTGTCCTTGTAAACATAGATGGTCAGTACAGGACCGAAGAGTTCCTCCTCCATCGTGATATACCGGGGATCGCTTGCCAGTATGATCGTAGGTTCAATATAATAGCCTTCCGTTTTATCACATTTACCTCCCAGGATAACTTCAGCTTCCTTGTCTTCCCTGGCCCTGTTGATGAAATCCTCAAGCTTGTCAAACGAGGGTTCATCGATAACAGCACACATGAAATTGCTGAAATCCTCGGGGGGACCCATTTTAATGGATTCAAGATCAGATTTGAGTCCCTCACGGACCTCAGGCCAGATACTTTCCGGGATATAGGCACGTGAAGCAGCCGAACATTTCTGTCCCTGGTATTCGAATGCTCCCCTTACTAGCGCGGTAACAACCTGTCGCACCGGGGCGGTATTATGTACCATTACAAAGTCCTTACCTCCTGTTTCACCCACCAGCCTCGGGTATGTCTTGTATTTATGTATATTGTTCCCTATGGTTTTCCAGATGCCCTGAAATACCTCGGTTGAACCCGTGAAATGTATCCCTGCGAAGTCAGGATGATTAAGGATCACACCCCCCATAACGGGACCGGAGGCAAATACCAGGTTGATCACACCGTCAGGTACTCCAGCTTCGCGGAATACCTCCATCAGGACATGGGCCGAATAAACCTGGGTTTTCGAGGCTTTCCAGACCACTACATTCCCCATCATGGCCGGAGCTGTCGGCAGGTGGCCGGCAATGGCAGTGCAAGTGCACGGTGTAAGTGCAAATACAAATCCTTCAAGCGGACGCTGTTCCAGGCTGTTCCAGACATGTTCGGAGGATTCGGGCTGGTTGTTATATATCTCCTCCATATACTGGACGTTGAAACGGAGAAAATCGATGATCTCACATGCCGAATCAATCTCGGCCTGGTGGGCCGTTTTTGACTGGCCGATCATCGTCGCAGCATTGATCTTTGCACGGTAAGGGCCGGCAATGAGGCTGGCTGCTTTAAGGAAGATGGATGCCCTGTGCTTCCAGCACAGTCCAGCCCAGTCCTCCCTTGCCTTCAGTGCTGCATCAATTGCCATGCTCACGTGTTCAGCATTTCCCTGATAATAATCTGCGATCTTGTGGTCCAGTTTATGGGGCGGGTATACAGGTATCTTGTTATCGGATTTAACTTCTTTCCCGCCGATGAACATTGGGATCTCGATCACCTTTGAGTAATTCTCCTCCAGGACTTTCTTCAGTTCTTCCCTTTCAGGGGAACCAGGCTTGTAATCCTTTACCGGTTCATTCCTGGCCTCCGGCACAAATACAGTCTTATCAGACATATTCTTATTGATTTATAAATCTTTGGAATAGTTAGTATTGTTAAAAACCAATCCAAAATTAGAAGAATATCCAGTGAACTAAAATGATATTAAGCAGGTTTCTATTAGAAGCATCCGGAATACTTAAGGCCTGTGTTAAAAAACCTTTAAAATTATGTATATTATTTTTATTTAGTCTAAATAATCATATATTTGTGCTTGAATTTAAACTTATAATAATGGCATTCGAATTACCTGATTTAAGATACGATTATAATGCGCTTGAGCCTTATATTGACGGGCGCACAATGGAAATACACCATGGCAAGCATCATGGAGGGTATACAAGCAAATTAAATGCTGCTGTTGATGGCAGCCCGCTGGCCGACCTGGGAATTGAAGAGATACTCCTCGGAGCCGGTAGTCACGGTCCCGCGATCCGTAACAACGGTGGCGGGTTTTACAATCACAATCTTTTCTGGGCAGTCATGAGCCCGGATGGAGGGGGACAGCCGGAGGGTGCGCTTCTGCAGGCCATCAACCAGGTATTCGGAAGTTTCGATAAGTTTCGCGAAAGTTTCTCAGCAGCTGCTGCCAACCGTTTTGGTTCCGGCTGGGCCTGGCTGGTGAAGACTGAGGGGGGACTGGTAATTACTTCCAGTCCGAACCAGGACAATCCCCTGATGGATGTTTCCGAGGTAAAAGGCACCCCTGTACTGGGACTGGATGTATGGGAGCATGCCTACTATTTAAAATATCAGAACCGGAGGCCCGAATATATTGAGGCCTTCTGGAACGTAATAAACTGGACTGAGGTCAGTAAAAGATTTGGTTCATGATTTAGATATTAGTTATTGGTTGGTTTAAAGGGGATGCCGTCAGCGGCATCCCTTTTTTTTTGCATAATTGCCTGTTACAAGTATTCATCAGACAAGGCGCCTGAAAAATATGGGCACCTCGGGATTGTTAAACCACCGCTACCTCGCTACGCAAGGTCAGGCGTCTTGTTTAACAATTCCTTCGGTGCTGCGCCCATATTTTTCAGTGCCGGTCTGATGAATACCCGCTACGGTAAGGACATTGCAGAACAAACAGGCTTTCGGCAACCCCTTTTAAAGCGAGGGGACAGCAGCAGATTCGACCTGTTTCATGACACGGAGAAGGTTGCCGCTCCAGAACTTCTGAAGATCCGACCGGGAGTAGCCGCGCTCTAACAGCTCAAGTGTGATATTAGGAAGTCCGGTAACATCATAGCAGTCTGCCAGTCCCCCTCCCCCGTCAAAATCGGATCCGAGTCCCACAAAATCAATACCAACCAGTTCGACTACATGATCAAGGTGATCACAAAACTGGGATACACTGGCCAGCCTGGGCGGATAGACATCATCGACAGTATACCATTCTTCTGCAAACAGGTTCCGGGTACTGTCATCCAGTTCATTCCAGTCCCCGTACTTATCCCTTACAGCCTGCCTGGCGGAATCCCTCTCCGGGAAAGGCTCTGTTTCGGCTGTGTAAGTACTGACCAGGCATAACTGCATAACACCCCCTTTTTCTGCCAGTTTCACGATCATGTCATCACTGAGGTTCCGTGGATGGTCACATATCTCCCGGGCGTTCGAATGGGAAGCTATGACCGGGACCTCACTCAGTTCAATGACATCATAGAATGCCTGGTCGGAAATATGGGAAACATCGATCATCATGCCCAGCCTGTTCATTTCTGCCAGCACCTGGCGGCCGAAATCACTTAGTCCCCCGTGCTCCGGTCCGTCCGGGTCGGTGGAAGAATCACAGATATCGTTATTGCTGGTATGGCAGAGCGTAATGTACCTGGCCCCGAGCTGATAGTACCTCCGGATCAGCGACAGGTCATTTCCCAGGGCATACCCGTTCTCGATCCCGATATAAACGGCCTTCCTGCCCCTGTTGCTAATGGACTCAAGATCTGTTGAGAATAAGGCTATCTCCGCCTGGCCGGGATTTCTTCCGACCACTGCATGTATTGAATCGAACAGCATCATTGCCCGGTTTATTGCATATTCATTTCCTGCCGGAGTCCGCTCCCGCTGTCCCACAAAAACAGCAAAAAAGACACCGTCCAGGCCCCCCTCTTCCATCCCCGGAAAATCAAGCCTGCCACCCCTGTTCCCTGGACCTGACCGGACACCCAGATCGGTGCCCGTCCGGAAAAACCTCAGCGGAGTATCCGTATGGCTGTCCACCGTTAACAGTTCATAATGAATTTTATGGTCTACATCCCTGCTCTCTTTTCCCGGTTTACATCCGCTGCATGCCAGGATAATAAAAAGTGCGGGGATCATGATGAAATACTGGAATTTTGAAAGCATGATCCGATTATTGTTTGGTGATACTGATTATCACGTAAAATTAAAGATTTCTCACTCCTCCCGTCAGGTAATATGAATTTATAAGCATTTAATATAAGCCCAGAAATTGACATTGATCCTTTATCTTGGTAACTTATGAAAGTAATAATCCGGCAATACCATGAAAAAAACTGGCATCTTCCTCCTGTTCATTCTGCCCGCTGTCCTGGCATTCGGACAAAGCAAGAAAGAACTGGCCGACGAAAAGGCCATTGAAAAACTCATTCACAAGGAAATCAACTCTTACCTGGGAAAGGACTGGGAGC
>CBFDEE010000112.1:0-7805 GCA_965603745.1 uncultured Bacteroides sp.
TCGCTTTCCCCCGGCAGTCCGATGATGAAGTGGGCCCCCTGCCTGATTCCGCGTGATGAAGTCATCTCGATGGCTCTCAGCGAATCTTCAAAGCTGTGTCCCCTGTTTACCCTTTCCAGGGTGGAATTGTAACAGGATTCCAGTCCGTATTCAATAATAACATAATGATCCCTTCCCAGCGAAGCGATATAATCCAGTATCTCTCCTGTGACCGTATCAGGCCGGGTTCCGATAACAAGTCCTTTAACTTCCGGCCTGCCCAGGGCCTCGGAGTACCTTGATCTCAAAACTTCCAGGGATTCATAGGTATTGGAGTATGCCTGGAAATAGGCCAGGTAGCCTATGGTCCTCGGGTAGCGTTTCTGATGGAACCCGATACCCTCGGTAATCTGTTGTGTAATGCTCTTAACAGGCTGGCAGTAAGAGGGATTAAATGCGTTATTATTACAGAAACTGCAACCTCCCCTTCCCTTGGTACCGTCCCGGTTCGGACAGGTAAATCCGGCATCGATGCTCAGTTTCTGAACGCGTCCCCCGAATTGCTGCCTGAAGTATTCCGAATAGGCATTGAATCTCCTGGCATGTCCCCAGTAATATTTTCTCCCTTCCGCCATTATACCTTCACTACTTCTTTTTGATTTACGTACCAGATGAATCCGCTGACATCGCTGTATTGCATCTGCCGCAGCATATCCGCGTATTTTCTTACCTGGACAAGGTGTCCGGGCGACCTCTGTTTACCGAATTTATAATCCACCACGATCACCTTTTCCGACCTTATCATGACACGGTCCGGCCTGCGGATGGTACCGTCCCTGGTCAGTATATCCTGTTCGGCAATAACCTTCCAGCTCCCGTCGAACCAGTCTTGTGCCTCCTCCTGGGCGATAAAACCTGATATCTCCGGCCTGAGCCTGCCTGCATCCTGGCTGTCAATCATTCCTTCACGGCGGACGGATTCAAGGGCCCTGTCAATATCATCAGTAGTACGGATCCTCGAGAAGATCTCGTGCATCAGGGTTCCGTAATGCACCCTTTGTTCGGCAGCGGGATCGAAGAAGTCCTTTCCCCGGTACATCAGCCTGAGTTTTCCGCTGAATTCATGGCTTGAGATGCGGTTCAGCATGATCTGCCTTCTGTCATCGGCCGGCTCTGGCCGGAATGAGAAGTCCCCCATGGACCACGTCATACCTGGATCATCCCAGATGCCCTCCGGGAATGAGTCCGGGTTCCTGATTATCCTTCCCAGGAGACCGGACACATTTGTGAACCTGTCATCTTTCCCTTCGGGCGTAAACACCACCAGGCATTCCCTGGCCCTGGTAAATGCGACATACAGAAGGTTCAGGTGATCCATGTATATTCTGAATTTCTCCTCGAGATAGTCATCCCTGAAAATTGTATCCTTAAGCGCGGACGAATACCTGACGGGCAGGAGGCTGAGCTTGTTGAATGGTTCCGCTCCGGGTTTGCACCAGAGGATTTCCGGCTGTGGTGAGCGGTGATCGAAGAACCAGTTACAATAGGGTATTATAACTGCTTTAAATTCAAGTCCTTTTGCCTTATGAATGGTCATTATCTGGATGGCCTCCTGGTCCTCAGAAACGCTCAGAGATTTTTCCGCTCCGTTCTCGTCCCACCAGTTCAGGAAGGAATTAATATCGGCCGCCCCGCCGCGGCAGTAATCCAGGACCAGATCCTGGAATCCGAGTATATAGGGCGTCTGCGACGGCCGGGTGTCAAGGGAGAAAAGAGCGATGATCCTTTCTGTCAGTTCCGTAAGTGTCAGGTACCTGAGGGATTCGTCCAGGAAGGGCTCCGGCAGAGCCGGTCCCCCTCCATCCCTGAACCGGCCCAGCAGTTCGTCAAGCGTGCCGTCCGTACCTGATATCCTGCCGGAAAACAGGTTATACTCATAGATCAGCTGGCCAAGGCTGACCCGGTCTTCGGGAGACACCAGGAACCTGAGTGCATTAACCAGGATCCTCACCGAGATAGCATTTACCAGGTACAGTGATTCGTTCGAGATAACATCGTAAACATACTTCGATTCCGGGTGCAGGCTTTTATGCCCGAGGATGGCATCGGCGATCCTTTTCCCATCCCGCTTGCTGCGTACGAGAATGGCAATCTCCGAAAGTTTAAGTCCCCTGTCCTGCATCTGCTCGATCATCTTTATGACCTGTATGTCGACGGTATCCTTCCAGTTCCCAGCATCGGGATCAGGAACCAGGGATACACGTATGTAACCGCCCTGCCTGTCCCCGACGGCAGGTATTTCCTGCTCCACATCCGAGTATGCCCTGGATACTTTCCCTGCATAATCCCGGTGCATCCCTTCTTCCTGGCTGAAGTGATCGCAGAAGATCTCCCTTGCCCTCTCGAAAAAGCTGTTATTAAACCCGATTATGTTCTCAAGGCTCCTCCAGTTATGCTTCAGACCCTGCATGTCGAGCTGTTCCTGCTTAAAATCCTGCTGAAGCTGTTCGGAGAGTATCTCCCAGTCACTGTTTCTCCACCTGTAGATGGACTGTTTGACATCTCCCACCACCAGGCATTTCCGTCCGTATGCCAGGCTGTTCTCGATCAGCGGCCTGAAATTCTTCCATTGCATTCCCGAAGTATCCTGGAACTCGTCTATCATGAAATGGTGAAAGTAATTACCGATCTTCTCATAGATGAAGGGGGCATCGTTATCGTCTATGATCCCGTGCAGGAAGCGGGCTGCATCCGAAAGGAGAAAAATGCCCTGTGATTCCGCCCATGCATGCATGCGGGTGGATATATCCGTCAATATGCCCAGGGTGTACAGGAAGCCCCTGACCGCTTCGGCCGAACGGTATTCCCTGAACCGGCTTTCGAAGATCCCGGCAATGTTCTTAAGAAGTCCGTTCATGCCATTATTGTAAGCCGAAAGTATCTCTTCCTTCCGGTCCGAGTTTCCGGAATACCACTCCTTTGGTTCATCTATTGCTTTCAGGTTCGTGGGTGAAGGTTCCCTGAAGTCGTCCTTCAGCAGCCGTTCAAAGAGATACCCCACGCCGTACTGCCCCTTGAAATCCCCGGCTGTAAGTCCCCCGGACTCCATGATCAGGAATGCTTCGCGGGCATATCCCCTGAGCGTATTCTCGAACCCGGCTTTTATCTTCAGCATCTCCTCCCGGAAGGATTCGAAATGTTCCCTGTTTCCCAGCTGCATTTCAAGATCGTGGCTTTCCATCTGGAACCGCTCCCTGTTCAGCTCCCGGCCGAGTAGGATCAGGTCCCTTTTCAGGTTCCAGTGCTTACCCTCCTGAACCTTATCTCGCGCGAACTCCACGAACCATTGCAGGAGCCCGGGTTCAGAGTCCAGGTCCAGGAACATTTCATCGAGGGACTCGGATAAAATCCTCTCCGAATCCAGTTCGATAATGTAAGCGCCTGAAAGCCCGATCTCCCTGGTAAAGGCACGTATGGCACGTTGAAAAAACCGGTCAATGGTCTCAATGTGGAAGCGTGAATAATTGTGCAGAATTGCTTCAAGGATGATCTCCGCCCTCCCCGCAACCTCTTTTGCTGTCAGCCCGTTTTCCGATGCAATGAAATCCATCATGTCCGTGGATTCTCCCGAAGACAGCCTGTGCAGCTCCTCAAGGATCCGGTTCTTCATTTCATCCGTGGCTTTGTTGGTAAATGTAACAGCCAGGATATGCCTGAATAATTCAGGTTCTGTGACGGCCAGGTTGATAAAATCACGGGCCAGCGTGTAGGTTTTCCCCGAACCGGCTGATGCTTTGTATATGGTGAGGACGGACAGTTATTAAAGTTTAAATGATCCAATAAATATAGTTAAAAATGAAGGCCGGGCATCAGATCCGGGCCCTCCATGATAATAATGGACTTTGGCTTGAATTTTGCACCATTTTCACCCGGAAACCAAGCTACTGAAACCCGATATGAATAAAATCATTTCTGCAGGATTACTTATTCTGCTTTTCCACGGAAATATTACAGCCCAGAAACCCATTCAGGGCGTTGCAATCAAAAAATTCGATAACCACGAACAGGGGGATACCATAAATATTTACGGGTACAGGCAAAAATCGGAAGGAGAGTCGTACCTGGTGAGAAGCAGTTATGGAGATAAATATGTATCCTCTAACAAAATCCGGCTCCTGGAGGAGAATATG
This sequence comes from uncultured Bacteroides sp., assembly GCA_965603745.1. Lineage (GTDB taxonomy): Bacteria > Bacteroidota > Bacteroidia > Bacteroidales > SM23-62 > SM23-62. The sequence continues at coordinate 4,170 of CBFDEE010000112.1, forward strand.
GGATACTGGCAGCATGTGTGGCTGATGAACCAGGCCTCCCATGTCCGGTCGAGCGGATGGCAGAACGACCTCCGGATGACACTCAAAGACGATTATTACGAGTATGCCTCACAGATGGAGATAAACAATCTCGTATTCAGGGATGAATACCTGGAGGATTACCTGAGACAGCTTGTATACATTCTCCATCCTGAAGCGCTTATGAAAGGAGAGCCTGCAAGATTAAACATCCTGATGATAAGGGCCAACAAACCTGAAGTATTTGCTTTCAATAGCGGGACGATAGTGATCACCACGGGACAGATTGCCAGGACCTGTTCGGAAAATGAACTGCTTACTATCCTGGCTGTGCAAACGGCCCATATCGTCCTGGACCATAACCTCATGAACCTGAACCAGGAGATCCACAGCCAGCGTTCCGCCGAATTCTGGTCCACATTTGCAACCCTTGCATCAGCGGTGGCCATGGAAATTTCAAATATCAATTACGGGACGAATTTCAATGTCGGGGATGTAGTACTGGCCGGCCTGACCTCTGCCGCAATTTCAGACGCCATCATGCTCTCCGCAGGGGCTAATTTCAGCAAAGAACAGGAGCAGCGCGCCCGGATTCTGGGTACGGAATTCATCGCAAACCTGGAAAAGAACGAAACGTTTGAGTACCTGCCGGACAAGGAATACATGATCAACATATCCTCCGTTCTCTCCCTCACGGCCTGGCAGGAATATCACCATAATAATTTTGACAGGTCCATGTACTATATGGACCGCGTATTTGGTCTGGGTATCGCCAGTGAGGAGGATTACCTGCTCAGGGCAAAGCTGACCCGGACCCTTTCGAATACCAATGAAAACAACCTGGAGGCCCTTCGCCTGATAAATACGGCGCTTGCCATGAATGATTTTGATTTCGTTGAAGCCCTGGCTGAAAAGGGACTTATACTAATCCGGCTTGGAGAGGTAAACCAGGCCAGGGAAGTCTTCGAGGAATACAGGACCGCCGTCTCAGGTATGCCGGATATGCCCCCGGGAAGGGATGCCACCTGGGCCAACCGTATGCTCATCAAATGTGACCAGCTGATGCTGAAGCGCTGAACCGCCGGAAACCTGTCAGACCATCAAGGTTGTCACAAAGGAAAACACTTCAACGCTGAGAAATCGGGAATCCGGCCAGGCTTCTACACCGGGTCAACGGGATAAAGTATTATCTTGCATATTCATAATCCTGATCCATGAGATACCTTCCCAACAAAGACTGGTTCAGGGCCTGGTGGATGCTGATCGCGTTCATGGCCCTCAAACTTATCGTGCATTTCTCAACCACCGGCATCTATGAAATACACAGGGATGCATTCATGTATATTGACCTGGGAAAGCACCTTGCCTGGGGTTACCATTCCGTACCGCCCTCTATTGCCGTAGTCGCAAACATTGCCAGGTTCCTGCTCGGTGATACAACCTTTGCCATCCGCTTCTTCCCTGCCCTTGTCGGGGTTGTCTCCCTGATGCTGATCGGGATCATGGTCAGGGAAGCAGGAGGCGGCAGGTGGGCGCAGTTCTTTGCCCTCCTGGCTTTTTTCCTCTCCCCTGCCTTCCTGCGGAGCAACACCCTGTTCCAGCCAGTATCCTTCAACCAGTTCTACTGGCTGCTGCTTGCTTTCCTGGTGTTCAGACTCATCCGCACGGAAAAGACGTTCTACTGGTACCTGGTGGGAATTACAGCCGGACTCGCATTTCTCAACAAGTATTCAGTTGTTTTCTACCTGGCCGGAATCATTGTGGCCGTGCTGGCCACACCCCTCAGGAAATGGCTGCGCACTCCCCTGCCCTGGATCGCTGCCGGTATTGCGCTTCTGATCGCATTGCCCAATCTTATCTGGCAGTACCGGAACAGCTGGCCCGTGGTTTATCACATGGCTGAACTGGCAAGGACCCAGCTGGTCAATGTCCGCATCGATTTTTTCCTGCTGGAACAGATCCTCATGTTCCTTCCGGTTTTCGTTCTATGGATCATGGGACTGGTATACGCGGCTTTTACGAAGGCAGGAAGGGAATACCGCGCCTTTGCATGGATATACATCACCGTTGTCCTGCTGCTCATCCTGTTCAGGGGAAAACATTATTATACCATCGGGCTGTATTCAATGCTGTTTGTGTTCGGGGGACTGGCTGCCGAAGCCTGGCTGAAAAACAGGCTGGCCTGGCTGCGCTATGTGGTCATCGTATTCGCCCTGGCCGTCACCTTCTTCCTTCTGCCTAACAGCCTTCCGATCCTGAAACCAGCCGCATATATTGAATTCTACAAGGGTACGCCCCTGGAAAAAGCCCAGCGCTGGGAAGACGGCGAGTATTACGATCTGCCCCAGGATTATGCCGATATGATCGGATGGAAGGAACTTTCCACCATAGTAGGTGAGAAATATGCTTCCCTGAGCCCGGAACAGAAATCAAAGACCACTTTATTCGCAAATAATTACGGCGAAGCCGGGTCTGTCAACTTTTACGGTTCGCGGTACGGTATGCCGCCCGTGATAAGCTATAACGACAGCTATCTCTTCTGGGCTCCGGACAGCATACAAGCAGAGTACGTTATCAAGATCGGCGGGGATGATAATCTTGAAAATCTTTACAATCAGGTTGATGTCATAGGCAGGATTGAAAATCCCTACGCAAGGCAGCACGGCACCCCCGTTAATTTCTGCAGTGATCAGAAGATCGATGTGGACATGTTTTACCGGGAGGAATTAAAGCAAAGGCGGCAGCGGTATCTTTCACGTGAGTGAGATTCGTCCACCTGCACACTCAACAATTCCATTATCCATTTCACCTTGAGAGAAGGTGAGAAAAGATCTCCCTAAATATTTTACAATCTGTTAATATCGTTGTAATTTCATATACGATTTTCCTCATTTCGCAGAGTTTCACTGCATAGCACCTGGTGTTTCATTGGTCATTTTCCCAAAGTATCAACTTGGCTTGTACTGATGTTAGTATTGTTATAGTAATTGATACATAATTCGTAGACAAAGGCATGGTCCAGATTGTAAATTTGTTAATATTCCTTTAGCGCTATATGGAATAAGCTGTAAACCTATAAGTCATGAAAGCAATTATATCATAAATTATTCGCTCTGATCATAATGGCAGGCTGCTAAAAAGAAAATCAACCCATCCTCTCTAACAGTTTTATAACCGTTGATGGTACAAGAATTCATTTTCATGGATCATAGACCATTTGTGCCAACGGATTAGTATGTTATTTGATCAGGTTCAACCCACCCCCCGCAGATCACCAAAAGCACTCATAGGCAGCATGCCATCAAGTTTCCTTTTAGTTGGTAAAGGATAGGGGTCAGGATCCGTCCCTGTTAATTTCAATCCTGGTCCTGGGCAGGCAATCCGGATAATTTTTCTGGAGAAATTCGATGAGTTTTTCACGTACGTGTACCCGGAGGTCCCATGCTGTAGGCGAATCCGCAGCACTCATCAGTGCGCGAAGTTCAAGGGTGTTTTCCGTGGTATTTGTAACCTGGAGGTTTTGTATTTTCCCATCCCAGAGGTCACTTTTTTTTAGGATGTTTTCCAGTTCCTCCCGCAGTTTCTCCACGGGAACCCGGTAATCTGCATAAATGAATA
>CBFDEE010000113.1:0-7800 GCA_965603745.1 uncultured Bacteroides sp.
CGTCGGGGGAAAGGAAACCCTTACCTCTTCCGGGGGATTGCCAGAGAAAGCGTATCCCTCACAACTGAAGGAACAGGAGCCGGCAGGGATAAGCCTGGAATTCGAAAAGGGGGAACTCAGCGGGGGAATAGAAGCCATACGGGAACTGAACGAAAAAGCCTCGGCCTATGCCATCGGGCGCGGGATCCACGTAGGGGAAACCATCATCGGGATCAAGGGGCGCGTGGGATTCGAAGCGGCAGGACCGGCCGTCATCATCCGCGCCCACCAGGAACTGGAGAAACACACCCTGGGAAAATGGCAGGCATACTGGAAGGACCAGCTTTCGGAATGGTATGGTATGATGCTGCACGAGGGACAATACCTGGACCCGGTAATGCGGAACATCGAAACATTTCTCGAAGAAACCCAGCAATACGTTTCGGGTGAAGTGTTCATCACCCTGCGCCCCTATACATTTGAGGTTACGGGCGTGGAATCAGAACATGACCTGATGAAAGCCACCGATGCAACCTATGGCGAAATGCACGAAGGCTGGAGCGGGGAAGACGTGAAGGGATTTACCAGGATACAGGGCAATGCATCCAAACTATATCATTCCATCCATCCCTTCAAATGAAACAATTATCGAAATAATAATGACAGATATGAAAGAAAAAATCGCGATCCTCGGGGGAGGCAACATCGGCAGGGCAATAGCCGGCGGACTCATGGCCTCAGGAAATACAAAAGCATCGGATCTCATCGTAACGCGACGTAACCTGGCTAACCTGGAAGACCTGAAGAAAAAAGGGATTTCCGTTATGACGGACAATACCGAAGCAGTGAAACAATCCAGCATGATCATTATCTGTGTGCAGCCTACACAGGTTCATGATCTTGTTAAGAATATACTGGAAACGCTTGATCCGCAAAAGCACATCATTGCATACGTGATAGCCGCCTATGAAGTGCAGGACATCAGGGAACTGACCGGCGGTAAAGTCCCGGTAGTCAGGGTAATGCCGAATACCGCTATTGCCATACGCGAATCCATGACCTGCCTGGCCACACACGAAGGCAGTGATGGTGCGCTTGAGAAGGTACAGGAGATCTTCAACCAGCTTGGCAATACTATGGTTATCCATGAAAAACTGATGGGAGCGGCGACCATACTCGGTGCCTGCGGCATTGCATATTTCATGCGCTTCATCCGGGCAGCTTCCCAGGGCGGGATACAGGTTGGCTTCCATGCAGAAGAAGCCCAGGCCATCGCCGCACAGACTGCACGAGGAGCAGCATCTCTGCTGCTCCAGACAGGGACCCATCCCGAGGATGAGATCGATAAGGTGACTACTCCAAGGGGGTGTACCATTGCCGGGCTGAACGAGATGGAACATTTCGGCCTGAGCTCTGCGGTCATAAAAGGGATCATCACCTCCTACCAGGAAATCGATAAGCTGAAATAGTAAAGTATAACAGCATGCAGATGACAAACCGGCTTTCCGGTCAGTAAGGGAAAGTGAAACGAATAAGAAAGCAAGTCAATCCAGGCGCACAGGCCATAATCTGAGCGGGGAATGAAGGAAATGGATACATATCATGAAATGGCGCTAAAGCTGTTAAGCGAGCTTATCGCCATTCCGTCTGTCAGCCGGGAGGAAAGCAGGGCGGCCGACAGGGTGGAGGAGTTTCTTGTGGAAATGGGACTGGAACCTTCCCGCAGGGATAATAATGTCTGGGTCCGCCGCCAGGTGTCGGATAAACTGCCCACCATCCTGTTGAATTCTCACCTGGATACGGTGAAACCGGTTGAGGGATGGACCCGGGATCCATATAACCCGGAAATGGAGGAGTACAGGATCTATGGCCTGGGGAGCAACGATGCAGGCGGATCCCTGGTTTCACTACTGGCCACCTTCCTGTATTACCTGGAGGCGGAGGACCTTCCCTATAATCTTGTGTTTGCGGCAACGGCAGAAGAAGAAATTTCAGGTGAAAAAGGTGTTTCAGGCATACTGGGGGACCTCGGGGAGATTGACCTGGGCATTATAGGAGAACCCACGACATGTAAAATGGCTGTTGCAGAAAAAGGCCTGATGGTGCTGGACTGCCTTGGAAAGGGGAGCAGCGCCCATGCCGCCTCGGGGATGGGCACCAATGCGATTTATGCAACCATGGCCGACCTGGAATGGTTCCGCACTTACGGTTTTGAAAAGAGCTCGCCATGGCTGGGGGACGTAAGTATGCAGGTAACCCAGATCGAGGCCGGTACCCAGCACAATGTCGTGCCCGATGCATGCCGTTTCGTGGTAGACGTCAGGACCAATGAATGTTACGACAACAACACTATATACAGGATCATTAAAGAGCATGTAAAATGCAAAGTGGAGGCCCGCTCCTTCAGGCTGAATCCGTCCTCGATCGGGGAATCACACCCGCTGGTTAAGAGGGGACTTGGCCTGGGACTCGAAGCCTACGGTTCAATGACGCTTTCAGACCAGTCCCTCATGCCCTTTACAAGCATGAAGATCGGTCCGGGGGACTGGCTGCGTTCCCATACGGCCGACGAATTCATCACCGTCGACGAGATAAGGCAGGGCATCATCACCTATATCCAGTTGCTGAACGGACTTGAATTGAAAAAGGCCTGAATGAAACGGGGATTTTCAAAGTTGCACAGGATCAAAAGGGGACTGCATCCTGAAATTAATAAATACTAAAATGAAAAAACTCTGGGAAAAAGGGATATCCGTAAATAAGGAGATAGAGGAATTTACCATAGGGAAAGACCGGGAGCTTGACCTTTCCCTGGCAAGGTATGATGTCCTCGGAACCCTGGCACACGCAGAAATGCTCCATTCCATAGGCATTCTGGAAGAAAAGGAGAAAAATGACCTGAAATCGGAACTTCTCGATATTCTCAAATCCATCGAAAAAAACACTTTCCGGATCGAACCCGGCGTAGAAGATGTGCATTCTCAGGTGGAGAATATTCTTACGGAGCGCCTGGGTGATACCGGCAAAAAAGTGCATACGGGGCGTTCGCGTAATGACCAGGTGGCAGTGGACCTTCACATGTTCATCCGGGATGAAATACACATGACAGCGGATGCAGGCCGGGACCTGTTCAATGCTCTGATGCTGCTGGCAGGGGATTACAGGGAATTATTACTACCGGGGTATACCCACTTCCAGGTAGCCATGCCTTCAAGTTTCGGACTCTGGTTCAGTTCCTTTGCTGAAGACCTGACCGACGATATGATCATCCTGCACGGAGCCTGGAAGGCAGCCAGCCAGAATCCCCTGGGTGCCGCTGCCGGTTTCGGAACCTCTATTCCCCTGAACCGGCAGATGACCACCGAATTGCTGGGATTTGAATCCCTGCGTTACAATTCCATGCATTCCATGATGGCAAGGGGAAGACTTGAAAAAATTAGTGCGCAGGCACTCTCCTCTATTGCAGGCACCATTTCCAGGCTGGCTATGGATGTAACTCTTTACCTGGGACAAAACTTTGATTTTTTCTCCTTCCCGGAAGAATATACAACGGGATCCAGCATCATGCCGCATAAAAAAAACCCGGATGTGTTCGAATTGATAAGAGCGAAATGCAACAGGATCAAATCCCTTGCCTTTGAGACCGACATGCTTATTACAAACCTGCCAAGCGGATATCACAGGGATTTTCAGGTCCTCAAGGAAAACCTTATCCCGGCCTTCGGAGAGATCCGTACCTGCCTGCACCTGGCCGAGAAGGTGCTTCTCCAGGTAAATATCCGGAAAGACATACTGGAGGACCAGGCCTATAAGTATATAAGCAGCGTCGACAAGGTAAACCAGCTTGTTGCAGGCGGTGTTCCATTCCGTGATGCCTACCAGGCAGTTGCGCAGCAGATACGCAATAAAGCATTCTCGGCGGAACAGGAATTCGGGCACACACACGAAGGGAGCATGGGCAGGCTCTGTCTCGATGAGATAAATGAAAAAATGAACGATCGGATGAAGGCCTTCAGCTTTGATAAAGTGGATGAGGCCTTCAGAGCATTAGTGGAGGAACAGGAATAATGAATGAATACAGAGCAAGACTTACTTCAAAGGAAAGGATAGTCGTTAAGGTGGGAACATCCAGCCTTACCTTCCCCAACGGGAAAACCAATTATACGAGCCTGGAGAAGCTCACCATGGTGCTTTCAGACCTGATGAGCTGCGGAAAGGAAATAATCCTGGTATCATCGGGGGCGATCGGAGTAGGCGCCGGAAGGCTGAAAATGGATGAACCTCCCGAGGGACTGGTGGCAAGGCAGGCGCTGGCTGCGATCGGGCAGGTGGAACTTATCCGGATCTATCAGAAATTCTTTGACGAGTACAATCAGATGGTTGCCCAGGTCCTGCTGACTCCCGAGGGATTAGATGACGAGATGCGGTTTAAAAATGCGCAGAACACCCTGAACCAGCTGATCAGCATGAAAATACTCCCGGTGGTCAACGAAAATGATACGGTGTCCACATTCGAGATTCAATTCGGAGACAATGACCGGCTCTCGGCAATGGTTGCCGTCATGATCGATGCGGACCTGCTGGTCATCCTGTCCGATATAGACGGACTTTACTCATCCGATCCGAAACAGGACCCGGATGCAAGAATCCTGTCTGAAGTTCACGAGATCTCGGAGGAAATTGAACAATCGGCAAGCGGCATCGGATCTTCCTTTGCAAAAGGGGGTATGGCATCCAAGATTTCCGCCGTAAAGATCTGCAAGGAAAAGAACATCGATACCGTGATTATCAACGGAAATAATCCGAAGAACATTCTGAAGGTGATCTCGGGACAATCCGTTGGCACCCTTTTTACGGGATATTAAGGGCCATGACACGGTTTCGTCTGCATATCCGGGCACCCCGGGCACCCCGGGCACCCCGGGCACCCCGGGCACCCAAGGCACCATGCACAGGCTATAATAAATATAACAAACGAATAAAGAGAGGTCAAACATGACGGAGTTAATAGAAAAAGGAAAGAAAGCAAAAGAAGCAGCCCTGTTTCTGTCACAGGCATCCAGCATGGCTAAAAATGAAGTCCTGAACAAAGTCGCAGACGCGCTTGTCCTGTCGGGTGCAGATATCCTTGAGGCCAATGAAAGGGACATGAAAAACGCCCGCGAAGGGGGACTAAAGGGTGCCATTATGGACCGCCTCCTGCTGATGGAAGACCGGATTGCTTCGATGTCCGAGGGCCTGAAACAGATTGCCTTGCTTAAGGATCCGGTAGGGGAAGTCCTGTACATGAAAAAAAGGCCGAACGGTTTGAGCATCGGACAGAAACGTGTCCCCATGGGAGTCATCGGGATCATCTATGAATCCCGTCCCAATGTCACTGCCGATGTATTTGGACTCTGCCTTAAAACAGGCAATGCGGCAATACTCAGGGGAGGGAAGGAAGCATACAGATCAAACCTGGCCATCACCTCAATAATACAGAAAGTGCTTGCAGAAAATGGCTTTCCTTCCGAAAGCCTTCAGCTTGTTGAGAATACCTCCCGGGAAAGTGCCGTGGCACTGATGAAACTGGAAGAATACCTGGATCTTCTGATTCCGCGGGGTGGAGCGGGACTCATACGAACGGTCGTGGAAAATTCCCATGTTCCCGTTATCGAAACCGGCGTCGGCAACTGCCATATCTACGTGGATGAATCGGCGGACCTCAAGAAGGCGGCAGACATCACGGTCAATGCCAAGACACAGCGCCCCGGTGTATGCAATGCCGTTGAAAGCCTGCTGGTTCATAAATCGGTTGCGGAGAAATTCCTGCCCGGAGTGGGACAACAACTCTCGGAGCACGGGGTTGAAATTCGTGGAGATAAGAAGACCTGCGAACTTGTTCCAAACGCTGTCCCCGCCAGCGAAAAGGACTGGGCAACCGAATTCCTGGATCTTATTATATCCGTTAAAATCGTATCCTCCATGGAAGAGGCCATGGAGCATATCCAGACATATGGTTCAGGCCACAGCGAAGCGATAATTACCGAAAATTACAGTAAGGCCCAGGAATTCCTGAACCGTGTGGATTCCGCAGCCGTTTACGTTAACGCTTCAACCCGGTTCACAGACGGCTTTGAATTCGGCTTCGGTGCCGAAATAGGCATAAGCACACAGAAGCTGCATGCCAGGGGTCCAATGGGACTCAGGGAACTGACCTCTACAAAATTCATTATCTACGGAGACGGCCAGATCAGGATGTAATTTTTGCTAATGAAACGTTATGTTTAATTTTGCCAAAACACTTAAATAAAAACTCATGAAGAAAAATGTTTTCACTTTGATACTGGCTCAGATCAGCCTGTTTTTATTTCTTACATCCTGTGTTCAGCCGGGAAGTGATTTTGATATGGATGCGGAGAAACAACTTGTCGAAAAAGCAATACACAACAGCATCGGGTGGGCAAAGGATAAGGATATTGGTTTATTATACAGCATAATAGCAAATGATTCGAATTACCTTGAAGTTGATCCCGGTGACAGGATTGTTAAAGGTTTCCAGGATTTTAAGAAAGCTGAAGAATTCTGGATGAGCGATGATTTTAAGGCAGTTCGTTATGAGATAAAGGATTTGAAGATTAATTTTTCAGATTCGGGAGACGTAGCCTGGTTTTTCTGTTTCCTCGATGATATCAATGAATGGAAGGGACAACCCGCCACCTGGGAAAACACACGATGGACAGGAGTCCTGGAAAAAAGAGGGAATAACTGGATTATGGTTCAAATGCATTTTTCATTTTCCAGCGAATAAAAAGCAAGCACCACGATGCCTGGCAGAATGTAAACGTAGCTTCTCAGCAGATTCAGGAAAAACAAATAAAAAAAAAAGCGAAATCAAAGAATTGATTTCTTGATAAGATCCATGAACTGGTCGAAAAGGAAATCAGTGTCCATCGGACCACCCGAGGCTTCGGGGTGGAACTGGGTGGAGAAGAAGGGTTTTGATGTGTGTATCATTCCTTCGTTTGTGTTGTCATTGAGGTTGATAAAGTAAGGCTTCCATTCCCCCGAAAGGGTATCATTGTTAATGGCAAATCCATGGTTCTGCGAGGTGATGTAGGCCTGGTCCGTTCCTATCCGGAGGACAGGCTGGTTGTGGCTGCGATGCCCGTACTTCAGCTTATAGGTATCAGCTCCGGATGCCAGGGCCATAAGCTGATTCCCCAGGCATATGCCCATGATGGGCCGGTCCTGTCCATAAGCACGGCTCAGGTTCTGCACGGTTTCCACGCATTGCTTGGGATCGCCGGGACCGTTTGAAATGAACAGCCCGTCGTATTCTTCCCCCAGGAAATCATAATCCCATGGAACCCTGATTACCGTTGTATCGCGCTGGAGGAGGTAACGGATGATGTTATATTTTACCCCGCAATCAATCAGGAGGATACGGTATTTTCCCTTGCCGTACACTTCCTTCTGGCCAATGCTGACCTGGGCCACAAGGTTATCCTGGTTCGGATCGTAAAGTTCCACATCTTCACCGTCAATAACTATCTTTCCCAGCATGGTACCCTTTTCCCGGAGAATCTTGGTAAGGCGTCGTGTGTCTATCCCGTGGATACCGGGGATATCGTGCTGCCTGAGCCAGTCACCCAGGCCGCGGTTGGCGTTCCAGTGTGAATACTCGACGGAATAATCCGAAACAATGAGTCCCGAGATATGCAAACGGTCCGATTCAAAATGCCTTAATAGGTTTTCCTCGATCCGCTCATCCGGAACACCGTAATTCCCGATAAGCGGGTATGTGAGGGTAAGGATTTGTCCCTTGTAGGAAGGATCGGT
>CBFDEE010000114.1:0-7795 GCA_965603745.1 uncultured Bacteroides sp.
CACCTGGTGCCTGTGAAGTACTCAACGTCCGCGCTGTTCTTCTCGATCCAGTCACCTTCCAGTTCTTCGATGGATACTGGCGCCTCTGACTGGATATACAGGGTATAATCCTCCGGTATCCGGTCTTCCATGCCGTCTTCGATGAACAGAAGTGCATTCTCAAGTTCCTCTCCCTGGATGGAGAAGGCTTCACCCACAAGGATAACGAATTCCCTTTCCAGTTCACTGATGAACTTGTCCTCGAATACAAATTCAATCAGGCGGAACAGTACAATTATCCTTTCGTTCCGGTTTAATTCCTTTCGTATCTGCTTGCAGATCCTGGTCAGGTTCCCTGAATCAAGGATTGTGGATTGAAATCCAGTATCTTCAAGTGGACTGGCTGCTTCACGCCGGTAGAAATCACGATAGCTGTCAAACAGTTCCAGGTACTCATCGATAACTTCCGGTTTATTCAGGTATCGCAGGAGAAAGGATCTGACGATCTTCTTCCCGCTGTCCATTACATTCCCGGCCTGTACCGTGGCGAATACGGCAAACAGCCGCATTAAAGCATTCAGAATGGATTCACTCATCTAAGCCGGAGATTATACGGTAAATGTAGTGAAATTATAAAAAAAACTGCCCGGCAGACAGGGTCGGCAGGGCAGTGTAAGGGATCTTAAACGGGTTTCTCAGGATACGATCTCTGTCCTGAGGTCAGATGTCTTCTGGATCAGTCCCTCTAGTTCCTCACCGGAAATATCTCCTTCAGCGCTTTTATAGATTTCCTGAATAGCGGATAAGCCATCGAAAACAGGGGCGCTCATTTCGTTACCGGAAACCGGTTCCATAACTTCGAGGAGTTTATCCAGGGAACTGCTCTGTTCATTGATGATTTCAACAATTTTCTCATTATCGGCGCTGATGATACTGATCTGGGTTGTGATGTAAAAGGCTTCTATCCAGCTGCCGGCCATAACAAGAATGGATAATTCATCCTGTTCATTCTTGGTAAGGTACTCATAGGTCCGGTAGAATGAATCGGATATCAGGGCGATCAGTGTGTCCACGTTGTCGATGTTGGCTTCCACCTTGTCCACCAGTTCCTTGTCAAAGGAACCTATCTGTAGTTCATCGATCAGCCTGGCACTTGCATTCAGGTACTGCATGGTCTCCTGGGTCTGCCTGTAAGTTGCCGCATAACTCAGATCGGCTCCGAAGACACCCAGGTTCAGGGCCTTGCTTTTCAGGTTAATGTACTTATCCACATTATCCACGTGGTTACAAAGGTTCAGGATATAGCTCGCTCCGGCATCCACAAGCAGGGTGGTTACTTCAAACGATGTCGGCAGGGGATAGTCAGTTATTTCACTGATGACCACATCCTTGGTTTCCGCCTTCCCGGCAAGGGTATCTTCCTTCGAGCCGGATTGGGATGATTTCTGGTTTTTACAGGCAGACAGGGCAAAGATGATCACGATTGCGAGGCCGATACCTGCTGCTCCAATGTTTCTGATGAGTGATGTTTTCATTGTCTGGTTATTAAGGGTACGTATCTGAATTGCTTATGCTGTCCAAAAATAAAAATATATATTGAATCATTTGCCAAAAGTGTCAATCATTTGCCAAATTACTATTTTTGTCAGTCTGTATACCTAAGGTTATCATATATGAAAGTCAGCAGAGAAGTTTTCGGAAGCTTGCCGGATAACAGGGAAGCGCAGCTGTTCACTGTAAGAAATTCAGGTGGACTTATAATGAAGGTTTCGGATTACGGAGGGATTATCCAGTCCCTGCAGGTCCCCGGTAAAAACGGAGAACCGACCGACATTATTCTCGGATTCGATAATCTTGAGGGGTATCTGCAGGATCATCCCTACATTGGCACACTGGTCGGGAGGTATGCAAACCGTATTGCCAAAGGCAGGTTCTCTATGGATGGAACCGAGTATTCCCTGGCTGTGAATAACGGGCTGAATCATCTCCACGGAGGCCTTAAAGGATTTGACAAGGTATTATGGGATGCTTCGGATTTTGCGGATGATAAGGGTTCGGGCGTTACCCTCAGTTATCTCAGTCCTGATATGGAAGAAGGATATCCCGGGAATCTGAAGGTTGATGTCACATTTACGCTTGATGCGGAAAACCAGCTATGCATTGAATACAGAGCTATAAGCGATAAACCTTGTCCCCTGAACCTTACCCATCACGCATATTTTAACCTTGGAGGGGGGGCCTCAACCGTTTATGATCATGAACTGATGATAGATTCCGGCAGCTATGTAGTAAGCGATGATGAACTCATTCCCACAGGAGAGATCCGTGACCTTTCGGGAGGTCCGCTTGATTTCAGAACCCCGAAACTGATAGGAGAGGATCTGGATAAGGTACCGGGAGGATATGACCACTGTTACGTCTGCGATGACCAGGAAGGGGAAGCCAGGTTTGCAGCAAGGGTCAGGCATCCGGAAAGCGGCCGGATAATGGAGGTGTTCACTACGGAGCCGGGCATACAGTTTTACAGTTCCAACTTCCTGGAAGGTTTGACCGGGAAAGGGGGACAGCCGTACGGGATACACCAGGCTTTATGCCTTGAAACCCAGCACTTCCCGGATTCACCGAACCATCCTGCTTTCCCGGATACGATCCTTCGCCCGGGGGAGATCTATACACAGAAGACCATCTATAAATTCAGCACCCGGTGAATGTGGGATAGTATGAACGTGGAATCAGATGAACAATAATCCGGGATGAAGCGGATAATAATAATAAGCATATTCTCCTTTCTCGGGATGGCTTCATACGCCGGGGAAACTGAACATTCCTGTTCCGGTTTCCACAGCTTCGGACTGCACAGTACGCCTACCCACGTCAGTGATTCCGGCCTGCTGCTTTACGATGTCAGCCATTACGGGATATTTCTCGAGGTAAACGACACCAGCACATACATTGCCGGGCGTACCGAAGTGCTTGCCAGGGCCAGGGAACAGATCAATGAGCTCGTCTTCGAATTGAACTCCGGTTTACATGTGGATTCGGTATCCGTGACGGACAGCGACATACTATCATGGTCACATGATTCCGACCTGATAAAGATCTATCCATCCGTTCCGCTTATAGGTGACAGGCAGTTTACGGTCATCGTGTTTTACCGTGGATCCGGCGGAAGTGAGGGTTTCTTCGGCGGGATATCCAACCGTACGGATACTCGGTGGGGAAGCAGGGTTACCTATACCCTGTCTGAACCTTTTTATGCGCTGGACTGGTTTGTTTGTAAACAGGTCCTGCATGACAAGGCTGATTCATCCGATGTTTATATTACCGTCGATGAGGGACTAATGGCCGGATCGAACGGGATACTTGCCGCAGTTGACAGCCTCCCGGGGGGGAAAGTCAGATTTCACTGGCAGTCAAGGAATCCCATCGCCTATTACCTGCTGTCATTATCCGTGTCAGAATATATGGACTACAGCTTCCATACACATCTGGAGAACAGGACTGACTCCATACTTGTTCAGAATTTTATTTACGATGTCCCCGGTTACCTTGACGCAAACCGTGAACAGATAGAGGCAACAGGGGAAATTATACGCCTGTACTCCGGCTTGTTTTCTCCCTATCCATACAGCCGGGAAAAGTATGGCCACTGCCTGGCTCCTATGGGTGGAGGCATGGAACACCAGACCATGACAACCCTGTCGAGTTTTAGTTTCACCCTGGTTGCACATGAACTGGCCCACCAATGGTTCGGGAATAAGGTCACCTGCGCCAGCTGGCAGGATATCTGGATCAATGAAGGATTTGCATCATACGGGGAATACATCGCCCTGGAAGCACTTGAATCAGGATCCGCGGCGAGGGACTGGATGGACCAGGCGCATGGATGGGCCCTTTCAGAACCCGAAGGCAGCGTATATATTCCAGAAGAAGACGCAGACGACGCAAGCAGGATTTTCAGCAGGGCACTATCCTACAAGAAGGGTGCTTCGCTGCTGCATATGATCCGGTATGAACTCGACGACGACAGCCTCTTTTTTACGACCCTGTCCCGCTTCCAGGAACAGTATGCCGACAGCGTGGCCAGCGGTATGGATTTCCTCAGTGTGCTGAACGAAGTTTCAGGCGCGGATTTCGGGTGGTTCTTTGACCAGTGGTACTATGGAAAAGGATACCCGCAATTCCGGTTTACATGGTGGCAGACGGCTGACAGCATGATCATTGAGATCCGGCAGTCCGGCAGTTCGAACGAAACACCGTTCTTTCGAACACAGCTTGATCTGGGACTGCTGTTCGAACATGGTGGTGACACCCTTGTGAGGATAAGCTGTACGGAACCGTTCATGACTGTGGGGATCCCGCTTTCAAAGCCCGTTTACAACATGTTCCCTGATCCTGAGAACCGGATACTGGAAACATCCGAGGTTTCCAGAAAAATGATCTCGGAAGGATATCTCAGTGTCAATCCGAATCCCTTCGGGAATGAATTGAAGATAGTCTTCCAGACCGGGACCGGTAAAAGGGAAATCCTTCTTACAGACCTTAGCGGAAAGGTCATGAATCAATACCAGAGTACTGCGGATATGGTCAGGCTGAACACGCGGGATCTCCGACAGGGACTCTACCTTCTCCAGGTAAGGGAAGGAAATAAAAGCTATTCAACAAGGGTGGTCAGACAGTAGGGATCATCAGAAGGTATCAGTAGATCTCAGGTACGAAAGTTTGTT
The DNA here is from genome assembly GCA_965603745.1 of uncultured Bacteroides sp. GTDB lineage: Bacteria > Bacteroidota > Bacteroidia > Bacteroidales > SM23-62 > SM23-62. The sequence continues at coordinate 4,707 of CBFDEE010000114.1, forward strand.
CTGTGATGGGGGGACGCACGTATCCCTCCTTGCTGATCGGGGGCAGTATGATCTTTTCGTGTTTTACATCCTTGTAGGGGATCATGCTCAGTAAGTGGTGGATGCAATTTAGCCGGGCCCTTCTCTTGTCGTCGGCCTCCACAACCCACCAGGGAGATACTTTAGTGTCTGTATAGGCAAACATCTCATCCTTTGCTTTCGAGTATTCCACCCAGCGGCTTCTCGAACTAAGGTCCATTCTGCTGAATTTCCAGTTCTTGGTCGGGTCATCAATCCTTTCCAGAAAACGCTTTTCCTGTTCTTCATCGCTGACCGAAAACCAGTATTTAATCAGGATGATACCCGAATGGATCAGCATTTCCTCGAAGCGGGGACAAGATCTCAGGAAATCCCAGTATTCATCTTCCGTGCAGAATTCCATTACTCGTTCAACACCGGCCCGGTTATACCAGCTCCGGTCGAAAAGTACAATCTCACCAGCTGCCGGGAGGTGGGGCACAAATCTCTGAAAATACCACTGGGTCTTTTCCTTTTCGGTTGGCACCCCAAGGGCAACAACCCGGCATACCCTGGGATTGAGCCTTTGTGTGATCCTTTTGATCACACCTCCCTTGCCGGCAGCATCCCTGCCTTCAAAAACAATGACGATCCGGAGCCCTTCTCCCTTCACCCATTCGTGCATTTTAACGAGATCTGACTGCAGACGTTCTAATTCGTTGAAGTAGAGCTCTTTATCAAGCTTCTTGTGATTGTGGTCCGAATTCTTCTTATGCTTCTTTTTATCCTTATGGCTCATTTTTACCGCTTTAATAAGTAAATATAAGTAATACGAAACCCAAAAGCAATTTGGAATAAAGCCGGGAAAGTTACCGGTTTTCGGGATGTTTCACTCGATGGAATACCGGATGTTTATCACGGGATTCACAGATTAACCGTGATGTGGTTCACAGGCTGCTATCCGGGATACTGAGTTTTTTTTTACAACAGTTCTCTGGCGCCGTCACCCACTTCACCTGTATAGAAATCCGGTTTGAGGCCGGTTTTCGCATGATAGGCAGAACCCACCTCCTTGATAAAATCACTGACCGCTTCCTTATGAACCAGGCTGACGGTACAGCCGCCGAAGCCTGCCCCGGTCATCCTGGATCCGATGACGCCGTCTATCTTCCGGGCCTCCTCGACCAGCGTGTCCAGTTCTGTGCCGGTAACTTCGTAATCGTCACGAAGGGAGTCATGAGAAGCGTTCATGAGTTCACCAAAGAGTATCAGGTCGTAGGCCTTAAGAGCCTTGACCGCATCCAGGCATCTCTGGTTTTCGGAGACCACATGGTGAGCCCTGCGCCTGACAGTTTCATCTGGTATGAGATGTTGAAGGTCAATGAAGCGGGAGTATGCAAGCTCACCCAGCTGGGATATTTTTTCAGATTTTGCGATGTCTTCCACGGATTTTTCGCATTCGGCACGGCGCTCGTTATACTTCGAGTCTGCAAGTCCCCTGCGCTTATTCGTATTTGAGATCAGTATTACATAGTCCCCCAGCACCAGCGGTACCTGTTCGTATTCCAGCGTGGCGCAGTCAAGCAGGACGGCGTGCTCGGTTTTTCCCATACCGGATGCGAACTGGTCCATAATGCCGCAGTTCACCCCGACGAATTCGTTTTCAGCCTTCTGACCAATTTTGATCAGGTCGATCATGTCCAGTCCCAGGTTAAGCAGGGCATTTAGGGCGATCCCGGTGACCATTTCAATACTGGCAGAGGATGAGAGTCCCGCTCCGTTCGGAACATCACCGGAAAACAGGAGGTCCATCCCGGCCAGCTTGAACCCGCGTTTTGATATCTGGTCCATTACGCCCAGGGGATACCGGATCCATTTGATCTCGGGTTTTGGATATTCTGAAACCGGGACGCTGGCCTTCTGGTCGAAATTTGTGGTTGCGAAATTAATGGTATCGTCCCCGTTGGGCCGGATCAGCAGATATGTTCCGTATTGCAGAGCGCATGGGAAAACGTATCCACCGTTATAATCGGTATGTTCCCCGATCAGGTTCACCCGACCCGGGGCAAAAAACAGGCGGCAATCTCCGCCCTGCTTTCCATAAAGCTCGTAGAATTTATTATTAAATGCCTTAAAATCCATAGTTCAGTTATATTTGTTACAGAATTAGCAAAAATAGTAAAAAGGGCAATAAACCAATTTACAGGAGATGCAGATCATAAAATCGTTAAAATACATGGCATACCTTGCACTGGCCATCCTGCTGTTTCTACCCGCTGCCTGTTCCCGGGCAGGCGGCAACGAAAAAGTGGCTGCAAAACTCCTGTACCGTGATCCTGTCTTCGACGGGGCTCCCGATCCTTCCCTTGTCTGGAACAGTTCAGAAAACAAATGGTTCATGTTTTACACAAACCGGAGGGCAAATGTCACCGGACTGGAAGGGGTAAGCTGGGTTCACGACACAAGGATAGGCATCGCGGAATCTTCCGACGGGGGATGTACGTGGACCTACCGTGATACCTGTGATATCAGGTACCGTCGCGGTGAATACACACACTGGGCGCCGGAAGTCATTGAGTACAACGGGCTGTACCATATGTACCTGACCTACGTACCGGGTATATTCACGAACTGGAAGCACCCCCGCTGGATCATACACCTGAGCAGCGGGAACCTGTGCGACTGGAATTTTGAATCACGACTGGAACTGGCCTCGGACAAATGCATAGATGCATGCATTTTCAGAATGCCGGACGAGACAGGGCGGGTGAGGGACCGATCGTGTTTTTCTGGAAAGGGCAGCACCCGGACTTTGTTGTCAGCGTATAAAGGGCCTGGGTCTTTTATTTCACTCATCCGGGGCGAACCGAAGAGAACAAAGGCAGGGATGATCACCAGACAAGGAGAAGCAGTATACAGGTTGCAGAACTCGAATACAGGGATGGGAAAATTTTCTGTGACCGGGATAAACCCGTACACCTGATGCTGAATTCAAACGATATCAAAAAAGCGACACATGAAAAAAATCCTGATGCTGGCCTTAAGCATAATTATGCTTTCCGGCTGCGTGAAAAACGAACCTGAGGTTTACA
>CBFDEE010000115.1:0-7740 GCA_965603745.1 uncultured Bacteroides sp.
CATATTCATGGCTCAAACGGGGCATCTGTCGGGGTACAGACCGATGGGGGTGCCATGTTCGTGGCTGGGATGTCAACCATACTTGAGCCTCCCGTACTTGATATGTGGAGCGTTCCCGGGGAGGAAGAACTGCTGGAAAAATGGGTCCGGGAGGATTCGGATTTTTTCAACAGCCATGAGGACTTTATGAGCTATTACCACGGGGAACAGATCTCGGATTTTATCCAGGCCGTGATTGATGGCCGGGATTCCCTGATCACCGACAGGGACGGCAGGGTGACAGTTGAAATATTTACGGCCATTTACCGTTCAACGCGTGACGGCAGGCCTGTTAAATGGCCGCTTCAGCCTGAACAATCCGGTGATTTTGATGGAAGGCATGCGAAAAATTCATGACCGCTTTCCCGGCTGATATTGACGGATCCCTGGCACCGGCTGACAGAATTACGGCGGGGGCTGTTATCAGCGGGCCCTTCTTTTAAGTTTCCGGCTGATCCTTTCGATTGCAGCCTGGATGGATTCATCTGGCTGGATGATATTGTACTCTCCCCAGAAATCGGGATCTTCGAAATCGCTTATTTGTTCGACGAAGATATCGTCACGGCGGGCAGATTCCCTGAATTTGTACTTGGTGATGTTTTCGTGGTCGATATCCGTGACAGCCATCTCCGATACGGCTGTGTAGGTGGACTTAAAAAGTTTCTTTTTCCAGCGGACACCAATGATTAGTTCGGTACGGACATGGTTCAGATACCAGTTATCATCCGTATACCGGTAATTTACAAGGTAATTCGCGGTAACGAGATCAATCCGCATGCCGACGGGTTTTTTGCGGACGAGGTACTGTGCTGCTTCGTCCAGCTTTTTCTGACTGATCCTGAATTCCGCACCCACAAAAGCCAGATCTTCCACACCGATGTAGAGCTTACCCGAATACAGGGGAAAGTCGATGTGGTCAAGCTGGTCAAATTCCACGACGTAGGACTGCCTGTCATCGATATTTACGATCCCTCCCATCTGGTACATGTAATATCCCATGGCTTCCTCATCGAACAATTCCATCGGGTTTTTCACGATATCCAGCAGGAACATTGTCTGGGGACCGCCCTGGAGCTTAAAGAGTACGGTATCCATTTTCCTTACATCCGCACTCTTGCGTCCCTTAAATATCTTGATGCGGTCCATATCGGCAAGATTTGTATAGGAACTTTTATAGCCGTCCAGGACCGCCTCGGAAACCGCCACATAATTCCTGTTCTGCTTGATAGTCTCCCTGTAAAAAGAGGTGACCATTACCGGATTTTTGCTATAATTCTCCGGTACACGGCGCAATGCACTGTTTATCAACTCCCTGGCATCCCTGTTAATGATGGTAACCTCCTCGATCGGGATGGGTTTTGGTTCCAGGGAGATCAGGTTCCTCCCGGAAACAAGCTGCTTAAACAACAGTTCCCTGTTCTTATACCCGATGCTTGATATGATAATGGTCTTATTTTCTATGAAAAGAGGGATCTTGAGGATAAAATCACCATCCGAATTCGAAACGGTCCCGATGTTGGTCCCGTCCAGGTATACACTGGCAAAAACTATGGGATTCCCGGTCCGGACATCCACGATCCTGCCCTCTACCGGATGATAGGCCAATGTATCCTCTTCTGTGGAAGGGAAGGAGCTTCCGTATCCGCTCAGGGGGAGCAGGATCAGCATCAGTCCGGCAACAGAGTACTTCAGTTTTTTCATCGAGATAATCATAGGCTTGTGCAAATGTAATAAAAAGATAGTAGTCTTTCATGCCCGGGATTTCAATGGATTTTGATAAATTCCACCATAATTTGCTAGCATATGAAAACAGAAATAAAGTGGGGAATGATTGGCTGCGGAGACGTGACGGAGAAAAAAAGCGCACCCGCCTTTAACCTGATCGATGGATCCTCCCTCGCCGGAGTAACCAGCCGCAGCATGGATAAAGCTTTGTCATATGCCAGGCGCCATGCTGTTCCCCGGGTATATGACTCTGCGGAACAGATGATTGCCGATCAGGACATAGATGCGGTGTACGTGGCAACACCTCCATCTTCACATGCAGATTATGCCATACAGACCATGCAGGCTGGCAAGCCCGTCTATGTGGAGAAACCCATGGCGGCCAGCTGGGAGGATTGCAGGAAAATGAATGAAATATCTGAGAAGACAGGAGTTCCCATGTTTGTCGCCTACTACAGAAGGAGTATGGAATATTTTCTGAAAGTCAGGGAACTCCTGGAGGATGGTGCCATCGGTAAACCGGTCCTTTGCCGTTCCGCGCTGCTTGCGCCTCCCCGGCCCGGGGATCTTCAGAGCGAGGATCTGCCCTGGAGGGTGATCCCTTCCATAAGCGGGGGTGGCTATTTTCACGATATGGGATGCCATGAACTCGATCTGATGCTCTACCTGTTCGGGGATGTGAGGTCGGTTGAGGGTTTTGCGGCGAACGTAGGGGGATTATACGATCCCGAGGATACGGTTATCGCCTCGGTCGAGTTTGAAAGCGGTTTGCTCTACACGGGTTCCTGGTGTTTTGCGGCTCCCGGGAGTTCTGCAAGCGATGTGATCGAAATTACCGGTGATTCGGGAAGCCTGAGGTTTTCCTGTTTTGATTTCACTCCTGTTGAAGTGGTCACCGCGAACGGAAGTTCAGAGTTTCCGGTCCCTCCCCCGGAGCATGTCCAGCTCCCAATGATCAGGTCCGTCGTCGAGGAGCTTCAGGGAAAGGGCCGAAGCCCTTCTCACGGTGATACCGCAGCCAGGGTGAACTGGCTGATGGAAAAGATCCTCGGCCGCCAGTGAGCCGGTCTCTCATTCATTCTTCACAGGCCTTCCTGTCAGGGGCTCCATATGAATGGTAGCTTCAATTTCAAGTCTTTCCCGGATGGTATCCTCGATATGCGATGCGATGTCATGCGCTTCCCCCAGTGAAAGATCCTTGCGAAGTTTTATGTGCAGGGTCATCTCAGTATGGGATCCGTACCTGTGAATATGAATATGATGAGGGTAAACCTCCGGGTCAAGATTCTGCCTGCATATCTCCATTACTTTCCGGACGGTATCCCTGTCCGGTTTTTCACCCAGAAGTGTATCGAAGGTATCACGAAGAATATCGTAAGCAGCATAGAAAATCAACAGGGATACCATGATCCCCAGAACCCCGTCAATCCACCATGCCAGGGAATTCAGGAATATCCCGGCCAGTATGACAAGGGAAGAAATGGCATCGCTGCGGTGGTGCCAGGAATCGGCCTTCAGGGCTTTTGAACCTGAGCGCTTCCCGGCAATTCTCGTGTACTGGGCGAGTCCCTCCTTGATCAGTACCGATGCAGCGGTTACTGCGATTGCCAGGCTCCCGTATTCGGCTGCTTCCTTTTCCTGCAGCCGCTGAACTGATTCCAGCAGGAACTCAAACCCTATGACAGCCAGCAGGACGCCGACAATAACGGCGGCAAGGATCTCGGCACGGCCGTGCCCGAAGGGATGGTCCCTGTCAGCCGGTTTCACGGAATACCATATGCCTATGATGACAACAGCTGAAGTGATGGAATCGGACAGGGTATGCCAGGCATCTGCGATGATTGCCACGGAGCCTGAAGCGATGCCTGCCCAGTATTTGAACCCGAAAAGCAGGATATTTACCAGAATGGATATCCAGCCGGCCCGTCTTGCTATTTTATTCCTGTCTGTCATTTGCGGATATCTGTGGAGCGTATTATTTCATTGAGGACCGTGATCAGCGGATAAGGTACCGGATGGTGAAGGAAATCTCGTCGATAATCAACCTGGAGTCCCTGATAATATTAAAGTTGGGTTTCCAGTCCAGTCCCAGCGAAAGGGGAATGTCAAAAAATGAATATTCCAGTCCCACGATACCGTCTACCCCGAAATTCAGTTTCTGGCCGCTGGCAGGCTCGTCCATTGCTTTCCCGGCGTCCCATACTCCGATATGCAGTCCCCCGCCATAATAAAAATTCATTCCATCGGTATCGAACATGGAGAGGTGAAATTCACCCAGTCCCGTCAGGTTTACACCTCCCCAGCGGAACGTGGCTATTCCTTCCAGGGCTCCGTTCGTGGTAAGAAAATGCTTGGCTGTGATCCCCGGTGCCATCCCGGCTTTAATCCCGAACGCGGTATGATAGTCCTGTGCATCCACGGCACAGGCTGAAAGAATAATGAATAAGATGGTAAGGGTTGACTTTCTCATAGCCGGCTCCTGTAAGCCAGCTACAAATTTAAAAGATTTTTGTAAGCAGCCATCCCGGATCCGGTCCGGGATGGCTGTACAGGAATATTTGTTTTCAGGGCATGCCTACTGCAGCTTGAAAACGATGGGCATTGTCCATGCCGATTTCACCGGCTTTCCGTCCTTCATGGCGGGTTTGAATACTACATCGGCTTCCGTAATTACCCGGATGGCCTCATCCACCAGGAGTTGTATATCCTCCTTTGCATAATCCGTTTCCTGGTCTTCAGGTGGTTTGAAACCGACCACAACAACCCCTTCAATATCAGCCGTTACCGGTGGAGGTGGCGGCGGGGGAGGGGGATCACCCGGAGATTCCTGTTCGGCCGGTGGCTCGGGTGGTGCCGGTGGAATTTCGGAACTCTGAACGGCCTTGACGATCTTTCCGTTTTCATCCACGATAAACTGGATATATACCTTGCCCTGGACACCCTTCGCGGCGGCATCTTTGGGATAGAGGACATTTTCCGCGATATGTTTCCTGAATGCCATCATGCCGCCTTCCGGTTCAGCCGCTTCATCCACCTGGTAATATACTTCTGATTTTTCACCGGATGCATCCTGGGCTGAAAGGTTGGACTGGTTTGATTTACAGGCAAACATAAAAAACAGCAGCAAAGCTGCCGGCAGCACCGCAAGTATTTTCAGCCTGGACACTGCGCTTGATTTCGATCTTTCCATCATTTTTAGTCGTTTTTGAGTTATTGATTCATTGAAATTGTGCACTGCCGGCATTGATCGGATGCCAAACAGCTGAGCAAGAATCCTGAGCTGGTAAGCCTCAGGGGAAAAACCGCGGTTAATTACTGCCTCATCGGCAAGAAATTCATGATTTTCAGTTACCAGTTTCTTATAAAGCCAGGCAATTGGATTGAACCACTGAAGAATGATCAGCAATTCTGCCAGTACTATGTCGGCTGTATGTAATTGCCTGACATGCGCCTTCTCATGCTCAATAATATCATCCAGTTCACCCCCGGAATAATGCCTCTCACTGATAAAAATGTTCCTGAAGAAGGAAAAGGGAGGGTAATTAAGGGAATGGATAATGAGGGTATAATGTTCTGAATGCATTAAGCGGCCCTGGCGGTATAAATTTTTAATATTGCTAAAATTCAAGATGATACGTAAAACAAGAATGAACATAACTATAAAATAGACCATTCCGAACAGGGTCAGGAAGCCGAATCCCGCCACACCCTGAGAGGCTCCTCCCGAGGCAGTGACCGTAAGAGGCTCCATCTGTAAACTTGCCTGCCCGGCAGGATTTGTGCCCGGCAGGGATATTTTTAACAGTGGTATAAGCATGGAGAATAGAAGGGCGAACAGAAGGTATGCCCTGTTCAGCCTGTAATATGTTTCCCTTTTGAGGAATATCTCGTAAAGGGCATAAAAGACCAGCAGGCAGATGCCCGATTCCAGCAGGTATAACAGGAACTTATCCATCATTCTTTTTCTCCCTGATTGATTTCATGAGATGAATGATCTTTTCCGCTTCCTTCAGGTCGACCTTGTTCTGCTTTGAGAAGAAAGATACGAGCTGTTCGATCGAATTTCCAAAATAGCTGTCGACAAAATTATTCAGGTATTCCCTGGTGTAATCCTCCCGGCTGATCAATGGAAAGTACTGGTGAGAATTACCATAAGGCCTGTAGTCAACGAAGCCCTTTTTCTCAAGGATCCTGCAAATCGTTGACACCGTATTGTATGCCGGCCTGGGATCCGGGAACTTCTCCAGCAGGTCCTTTACGAATCCCTTCTCCAGGTCCCAGAGGATCTGCATGATCTGTTCTTCGGCTTTGGTTAATTCCTTCATTACTCTGAAAGCTTTACATACTTTTAACGCAAACATAAACTAAATATTTCGTTTATACAACTAAATCTTTAGTTGTAATTGAATTATTAACATTTATTTATTACTCCGGCATTGAAATTTCTATTACGTTTGCAAATTCATAAATCGGGGCGGGATGAAACAGGAATTAAGAAATATAGCCATCATAGCTCATGTGGATCATGGCAAAACCACGCTGGTAGACCGGATCCTGTACCAGGTAGAGATGTTCCGTGAAAACCAGGAGGTACAGGAGCTTATACTGGATTCGAATGAACTGGAGCGGGAGAGGGGAATTACCATATTGTCAAAGAATGTTTCGGTCAGGTACAAGGGTGTTAAGATTAACATAATCGACACACCGGGGCACTCGGATTTTGGTGGTGAAGTGGAAAGGGTTCTGAATATGGCCGATGGGGTTCTTCTTCTGGTAGATGCTTTCGAGGGACCGATGCCACAGACCCGGTTTGTATTGCAGAAAGCCATTCAGCTCGGATTGAAACCCGTGGTTGTCATTAACAAGGTAGATAAACCGAATTGTTCCCCGGATGATGTTCAGGAGGCGGTGTTTGACCTTATGTTCAGCCTGGATGCTACGGAAGAACAACTTGATTTTCCAACAGTTTTTGGCTCCTCGAAACAAGGCTGGATGTCTGATGACTGGAAAAAGCCTGCACAGGATGTGGCCCATCTGCTGGATGTGATCCTCGAGCATATTCCGGCACCGGCAGAGAATCATGGTAAGCTGCAGCTGCAGATCAATTCGCTGGACTACTCGTCTTATATTGGCAGGATCGCCGTTGGCCGGGTAACACGGGGTGGGATACAGGCAGGAATGCAGGTATCGCTTGTTAAGAACGACGGAAGTATTGTAAGATCCGAGGTAAAGAAGCTGTATCTATTTGAGGGACTTGGAAAAGAAAAGACAAAGAGCATGGTGGAAGCGGGTGAGATCTGTGCCGTGCTGGGCCTCGAGGATTTCGAAATAGGGGATACCATTACGGATTTTGAGGAACCCGAGGGAATGATGCCGATAAAGGTGGATGAGCCTACCATGAGTATGCTTTTTACGGTGAATAACTCGCCCTTTTTTGGCAAGGAGGGATTGTATGTGACCTCCAGGCATATCAGGGAAAGGTTGTTCAGGGAAACGGAAAAGAATCTTGCACTTCGCGTTGTGGAAACCGATTCGCCGGACAGGCTGCTGGTTCACGGTCGTGGGATACTGCACCTGTCTATACTGGTTGAGACCATGAGGCGGGAAGGATATGAGTTCCAGCTCGGCCAGCCACAGGTCATTATTAAGGAAATAAACGGTAAAAAACATGAGCCTGTTGAATCCCTGACAGTGCAGGTTCCCGAGATATTCTCAGGCAAGGTAATTGAGATCGTAACCAGGCGCAAAGGGGAAATACTTCAGATCGAAAACAAGAATGACAGAGTGGTCCTGGAGTTCAGTGTTCCCGCAAGGGGACTTATAGGCCTGACCAATCCCCTGCTGACGGTAACCGAAGGCGAAGCCATCATTGCCCACCGTTATACAGCGTTTGAACCCTGGAAGGGAGAGATTGAAAATCGAAGGAACGGCTCCCTGATCGCCCTGGAGACGGGTACTTCCATTGCTTATTCCATT
>CBFDEE010000116.1:0-7739 GCA_965603745.1 uncultured Bacteroides sp.
TACTCAATATCATTGGTGGTGAAGGTATTCACAGGCATGGATATATCCGATTTATAATAATTGTTCACGAGATAGAAGAGTGCTACGCTCTCCACCTTGTTCTCGTCCCTCAGAAAGGCAACCAGCCGCTCCTTGTTGCGGGGGATTTTCACTTCAGGTATGCCATCCTTCTGCCTCAGCGTTACAGATCTCCCTGCAATCTTCGCCGCTCCGTCAGACCATCTCCTGATGTTTTCCTTCACCTGTTTCGTATTTGGTTCGGTGAGGGATTCCCTGACCGTCGCCTCCGGCAGGTTTCTTTTTATGGTTGTATATTCGGGGCCGATATAAAAGTCGGCCTTGATATTTAACGCGATATCGTTCTCCCTGGCTTTCAGGTGGATCCAGTTGATGGCTGCCCTTAAGGAATCGATAGTGGATTGTATATCGAATTCCGTCCATGGTGTGGTATACCTGCTGTCAATGAACATGAAATAAAGGAGTACATCCCCTTTCAGATCCTTGCAGACATTTTTATAACGGGCCTCGCGATAGTCTATACGGCTTACCTTGTAGGAAGAGTTGATGACCAGAAGCATCATCAGGATAAGCAGGAATATCTTTTTGTTAACTCTCATGGATCCATTCATCAGGATTCATAAAAATACGAAAGTCGGCCTTAATCGTAAACATCACTTTTTAACATAGGGTAAATCCGCCTGCAGAAGGTCGTATGACAGAAGTCCTTCAGACATTTTATTTCTTCATTGATGTACCTTTTGATCCCTTTGTTTCCGGCCGGTTCCGAAGATAATGTTTGCAGACGCCGCGCAGCCCGCAGTCCCCGCATTTCGGTTTCCTGGCCTGGCATACATACCTGCCATGGAGGATCAGCCAGTGATGCGCATGGGGGATAAGTTCTTCAGGGAATACCCTGTATAGCTGGTTCTCGGCCTGCAAAGGAGTTTTTGCCCCGCTGGTGATCCCGATCCTCGCTGACACCCTGAAAACATGGGTGTCGACCGGCATTACCGGCATCCGGTGAATGACCGCGGCAATGACATTTGCTGACTTTCTGCCCACACCGGGAAGTTTCTGAAGGCTGGATACATCGCGGGGAACCTTTCCTTTGAATTCCCCGGCAAGAACCCGGGCCATCCCCCTGAGGTGTTTGGCCTTGTTGTTCGGATAGGAACAGCTTTTGATCAGTTCGAACACTTCCTCCTGGGAGGCACGGGCCAGTTGTTCCGGCCCGGGAAACTTCCGGAACAGCGCAGGTGTGATCATGTTGACCCGTTTATCGGTGCACTGGGCGGAAAGGATCACCGAAACTATAAGCTCGTACGGATCTTCATAGGCCAGTTCTGTTTCAGGTTCCGGCATGGTTTCCATGAAGTAGTCAATAACGGCTTTTGTCCTGACCTTGCTGTTGATAATCTTTCTGGGCATTTGCATTTATTAAAAAGAATCCTTAGGTTTACGGTCGTATGAAGGGAATGAAAAGGATTTTTGAATATAACTATTTTTATTTCATCTGACCACCTGGGACATTTGAATGGATGTTTATTCGAAAGTCCCGCGTTCCCGGGACTTTTTTATTAATATGAACCCGAAGGTTTTTGCATATTATTTCTTTTACTTTTTCTGGATCACATCCGGACCGGGTTCACTATGATATCTCAGAAATGAATGAACAGTATCCCGGTCCCCAAAGACCGGGATTTTTATTTATGCGAAATGTCGAAAAGAATTGTTATACAGGGCGGATACGGCGCATTTCATGAAATTGCAGCAAAGCAGTACTTCAATAACGAGGCGATTGAGATCCTTCCCAGGGATACTTTCAAGGACCTGATGACAGCCCTCAGGAAAGACAAGGCCGATTTTGGGATTATGGCCATTGAAAACTCCCTTGCGGGAAGCATCCTTCCGAATTACAACCTGCTGAAGGAATCCCCCATGAAGATCATCGGCGAGATCTATATGCGGATCCGCCAGAACCTTGTTGCACTGCCCGGCCAGGGCATCTTCGATATCAAGGAGGTTTTTTCACATCCGATGGCAATTCTTCAGTGCCAGGTTTTCTTCGACCAGTACGATGATATCAAGCTGATTGAAAGCATGGACACTGCCCTGAGTGCCAGGAAGATCAGGGATGAGAACCTGAGAGGTACGGGTGCCATCGCCTCCCGCCTGGCGGCTGAAAAGTATGACCTGGAGATAATAGCCTCCGGCATTGAAACGAATAAGAAGAATTACACCCGTTTCCTGATCCTGGGTAACGGGCAGCACGGAACGGATTCCGGGGAAGAAGTCAATAAGGCGTCCATTCATTTTGCCCTGGGTCATAAGATCGGGGGACTTTCAAAGATCCTCTCTATCCTTTCCTATTATGAGATCAATCTATCCAAGATACAGTCCATGCCCATCATCGGGGGGGACTGGGAGTATCAGTTCTATGTGGATGTGGAGTTCACGGATTATGAACTGTACAAGCAGTCCTATGAGGCTATCAAACCCTTTACCTCCGACCTGGGAATCCTGGGGGAATATAGCAGAGGAAAATCTATCTTAAACGTCTAAATACCAGCAAATATGTTAGTAGAACTGGACTTACTGCCTCTTTCTGACCAGGACGATATCAATGAACGGCCGGTCATAATAGCCGGTCCGTGCAGCGCCGAATCCGAAGAACAGGTCATGGCTACGGCAAGGGATCTGTCGGCTATGGGGATCAGGATATTCCGCGCGGGCATATGGAAGCCCAGAACGCGCCCGAGTGCATTTGAGGGGGTGGGATCGACCGGGCTTCCGTGGCTTAAACGGGTCAAGGAAGAAACCGGAATGCTCACGGCCATTGAAGTAGCCAATGTAAAGCATGTTTATGAGGCGCTGAAATACGGGATCGACATCATCTGGATCGGGGCCAGGACCACGGCCAATCCTTTTGCCGTTCAGGAAATCGCCGACACCCTGAAGGGAATGGATATCCCGGTTATGATCAAAAACCCTGTTAATCCGGATATCGAGCTCTGGATAGGGGCCATCGAGCGGATCCATAATGCAGGAATTAAAAGAATAGTGGCCATTCACCGGGGCTTTTCGATATTTGCCAAATCCAATTTCAGGAACCATCCGCACTGGCAGATACCCATCGAATTAAAGAGGAGGATACCAAACCTGCCGGTCATAACGGATCCCAGCCATATATGCGGGAGCAGGGAAAGGCTGTACGAGGTATCACAGGAAGCCATGGACCTGAACTTTGACGGGATCATAATTGAATCCCATCCTGATCCGGACAAAGCATGGAGTGATCCGAAACAGCAGCTCAAACCCGCAGACCTTAAGGCAATGCTCGACAGGATCGTCATCAGGAAAATGGAGGTGGATAACGGCCTGGCTTTTACAATAGGGGAGCTGAGGGCAGAAATCGACAAACTGGATGATCAAATAATTGATATCTTTGACCAGCGGATGCAGATTGCGGATCAGATCGGTGAATACAAAAAGTCCCATAATGTTGCGATTCTCCAGTCCAAGCGATGGGACAGCATTCTGAATAAAAGGCTTGAGATGGGACTTCAGAAAGGCCTCAGCAATGAATTCATCACCCGTGTTTTCCGTGCCATACACCAGGAGTCAATCAATCACCAGGCCAGGATCATGAATATTGAACAAGATGATCATGATAATTCCGGCACCGGTTCATGAAAGAAATTCCACTGCATACGGCGGACAGGACTTCCAGGATACTGGTCGGGGAGAAATTCGGCAATATCGGCTCCTACCTGCCGGATAAGCGGCTGGTAATCATCACGGATGAGAATGTAGCCCGGCATTACTCGGACTCGTTTCCCGCGGGAATGGAAATCATTGTGAAACCGGGGGAGTCCTCCAAGAGCCTGGAAACGGCCTCCGGGATCTACGATCAGCTGATCCGCAATGAAGTCGACAGGAATTCCTTTATCCTTGGTATTGGCGGGGGAATCGTATGTGACCTGGCAGGGTACATTGCCTCGACGTACCTGCGGGGCATATCCTTTGGATTTGTCTCAACCACACTGCTTGCCCAGGTGGATGCAAGCATCGGAGGCAAGAACGGAGTGAATTTCAAAGGCTACAAAAACATGATCGGGTGCATCCGGCAGCCGGATTTCGTGATCTGTGATCCGGAAATGCTCCTGACACTCGATCCGGAAGAGTTCAGGATGGGATTTGCAGAAGTAATAAAGTATGGAGCCATAGTTGACAGGGGACTCTTTGAATTCCTGGAATCGCATCACGAGGCAGCCCTGTCACTTGATCCCGCAGTTATGGAAAAAATCATTGCCGTGAGTGCTGCAGCCAAGTGCGATATCGTTTCGGCGGATGAGAAGGAGTCCGGGGAGAGGAAGAAGCTGAATTTCGGGCATACGTTTGCCCATGCTTTTGAGAAACTGGACGGTATCCCCCACGGGGAGGCAGTAAGCATGGGTATGGTCCTTGCCGCCAGGCTGTCCGAACGCCTGGGAATGATCGGCAGGGTGGATGTGGACAGGCTGAGGGATCTGATATTGAAATACGGATTACCGGCTGAATACAGGGGCTCATGCCGGGAAGCATTTGAGGTGATGAGAAAGGACAAGAAACGTGTGGGTGAGAGTATCAGCCTGATCCTTCTCGAAGTCCTGGGGAAAGCCCTTATTAAGGATATGCCACTTAAGGATCTTAAAAACCGGATCGATGATTTGTGTTAGCCTGGCCAATATGGGATTCGAGGAATGCCTGGCCCTGGCAGGGAAGGAGGCTTTTGTGGAATTCCGCTTCGACCTGCTTGGTTTTACAGGGGACCAGGTGGAGGAGGCAGTGAAGGCTTCCCGGAGCTGTATCGCTACTTTCCGGCCCGGAAAGAGTGATGAGGTGCACCGTATCCGAATCCTGGCGACTGCTTTGAGGTCCGGGGCGGATTACGTTGACATTGAACTGGAAGCAGATCCGGGATACAGGGAGGAAATTATAAGGGCTGCCCGGGCGGGGGACAGTGATGTGATCGTTTCTTATCATAATTTTGAAAGCACCCCGGAGGACGGACGCCTGAATGAAATTGTTGCAGCCTGTAAAGCAGCCGGGGCAGATGTGGTCAAGATCGCGTGCCAGGTTGAGGGGACAGGGGACGTCCAATCTCTCCTGGGATTGTACAGGAAAGCCGAAAGAATGGTCGTGATAGGAATGGGGGAGAAGGGACTGATCACCCGGGTCGCTGCCCCTTTCATGGGAGCTGAATTTACCTTTGCCTCTCCGGGCAGTGGCAAGAGGACCGCTCCCGGGCAAATTGACAGGGAACGGCTTGCCGGGATCATTTCCCTGATACAGGATTCATTCCCGGACAGTCAGAACACTAAAAAACATACAGATGAATAGTTTTGGTAGAATATACAGGATCAGCCTTTTCGGGGAATCCCATGGTTCAGGGATAGGTGTGGTCATCGATGGGTGCCCGGCCGGGATCCCTTTGCGGCAAAGCGATTTTGATGCCGATCTCTCCCGCCGTAAAAGCGGGGCCAAAGGAACCACTCCCAGGAAGGAGGAGGACCGTCCCATCCTGCTGAGCGGTGTCTTTGAGGATCGTACAACGGGAGCACCCCTGGGTATCCTGTTCGAAAATAAGAATGTACGCTCGTCCGATTACTCGAAACTGAAGGATGTGCCCCGCCCGGGACATGCTGATTTTGTGGCCTCGCAGAAATACGGTGGATTCCAGGATTACCGTGGTGGCGGACACTTTTCCGGAAGGCTGACACTGGGACTCGTAGCCGCCGGGGCAGTGGCCAAGAAAATCCTTGGAGATATTGAAATCCATGCAGACCTGGTGGAAGCCGGGGGCAGTTCCAATATAGAAGAGGCTGTGGATAAAGCCGTTGAAGCAGATGATTCGATCGGGGGGATCCTTGAATGCACCATCCGGAATGTGCCTGTGGGACTCGGAGAACCGTTCTTTGATTCCCTGGAGTCTGCCCTGGGCCATATCGTATTTGCCATCCCCGCTGTCAAAGGGATTGAATTCGGCTCCGGGTTCGGGGCTGCCAGGATGCGGGGCTCGGAGCACAACGATAATATCATCGATGAGAACGGGAAGACCGAGACCAATTTTGCCGGGGGGATTAACGGGGGTATATCAAACGGGAACGATATCGTGTTCCGGGTGGCGGTCAAACCCGCTTCAAGCACTTCCCGGTCCCAGCGGACCATGAATATGAAATCCGGGAAAATGGAGGACCTGGTTATTGAAGGAAGGCATGATAAATGCATTGCGCTCAGGGTACCCCCTGTGCTCGAGGCAGCAGCAGCCATAGTATTGGCCGATTTCATGCTCCTTGAACAGAAGATACACAGAATAACAGACTGAATATGCAGAAAATAGTAGTTCTCGGAGCAGGAAAAATGGGCTCCTGGCTGGTTGAATCACTCTGTCTTGATTACGAGGTCGCGGTATTTGACCTGGAAAAGACGCGGCTTAAATATTTTTTCAATTCCCACCGCTTTGTCAGCCTTGATGAGATCCGTGAATATCAGCCCGATTTGCTGATCAATGCCGTAAGCCTGAACAATACGATACAGGTTTTCAGGGAAATTGCCCCGTATCTGCCAGAGCATTGCATCATAGCCGATATTACCTCGGTCAAGAACGGCTTGCAGGAATATTACAGGGAATCCGGAAGGAGATTCGTATCCACGCATCCCATGTTCGGTCCCACTTTCGCCAATATCAAGGACCTCAGCAATGAAAATGCCATCATTATTACCGAATCGGATGAAGAGGGAAAGGAATTCTTCAGGAAGTTTTACAGGTCCCTCAACCTGAACATATACGAGTACAGTTTCAGTGACCATGATGAAACCATCGCGTACTGCCTTTCCGTGCCGTTTTCTTCTTCCCTGGTGTTCGCCGCCTGTATGAAAAAACAGGAAGCTCCCGGCACGACATTCCGCAAGCACCTAGATGTTGCCCGTGGAGTTCTTTCTGAGGATGACTACCTTTTGTCCGAGATCCTTTTCAACCCTTTTACGATTGACCAGGTGGAAAAGATCAGAACCCAGCTTGCCAGGCTGATCGAGATCGTACAGGAAAGGGATTTCGAAGCCCTGAAGGATTTTTTCGATTCCCTGAGGCGGAATATTGAACTTCCCGTCTGACACACAGGCCTTCGGGCAGCCAGTGCTCCGTATCCTGATACCGGAGAGGCTGTCTGAACCACTCGACCCGCAGTTTGATCCGGGCGATATTTTTAGTAACTTGAGCGGAGGAAGGGGAACCACCCCTCCGGGCAGACCGGTGATGATATAAGCTTCACGGCTGCAATGTTTTACATTAATACTCCTGACCATGAAATTCATAAGTAAAATCCTGCTTCTTGCCCTCATCCTGATGATCTCGATACCGGCATGGAGCCAGATCGACCTGATCAGAAAAGCCAAACAGAAAACCGAAAAGGAGGTCGACAAAAAAGT
Source organism: uncultured Bacteroides sp. (assembly GCA_965603745.1). Taxonomy (GTDB): domain Bacteria; phylum Bacteroidota; class Bacteroidia; order Bacteroidales; family SM23-62; genus SM23-62. The sequence goes on from CBFDEE010000116.1 coordinate 7,471, forward strand.
CGATGACAACCTGGACAAACTCTTCGGCAATAAGAAAAAAGACAAATCCGAGGGCAGTACGGAAGGTGAAGCTACCGTCCAGCCGGCAACTATGAGTGAGGAATCTGCCGCTGGTGCGGGAAGTGAAACCGGAGGGACTGCCACGAAAAGTCCCACCGGCGTACGGAACTGGGCAAAATATGATTTCGTTCCGGGGGATGAGGTGATATTCCAGGACAACCTGGTCGGGGAAGAGAACGGCGAATTTCCCTCGCGCTGGGACCTTTACC
>CBFDEE010000117.1:0-7737 GCA_965603745.1 uncultured Bacteroides sp.
CGGAAGTCCCATGAATCCCCTGCATTCCGGCAGATTCCTTATCACATGTGCATCGGGGGCATCGAAGTCAAGATCACGGAATGCAACATCCGGGTAGCTCGATTCAAGTTCGATCATGGACTGGTAGACGGGAATGCACATGGGACCCATACGCCCGCAGCAGATCATTACATTATCGTTTTCACTCAGGGCCGCTTCAAACTGGGAAGAGTCGGCAATGTGTCCGAGGTTGGTGTGCAATATCATATTGATATAATTTATATATAGATTACTGACTCACCCGGTTTTGCCGTTCCTGAATGTCAGGAACAGAAGCCTTCCAAGAAGAAGTTTCCTGCTGTTATGGATCCTGTCCACCCTTTTGACAACCTGATTGATATAAAAAACCGGGGAAAGCAGAAACAGCAGGAGCCGGGAAGTGCTCTGCTTCCGGTCAATATCGTATTCTGCCGGCCGGAAATGATTCTTTACAGCAATATAATTATACTGGTCCAGGCTCAATGATGCCACATGCTGAAGACCATCGTAATTACCTCTTTCCAGTGGCTTGAAACCATAGGGGAAACCCCTGAAAAGAAATCTCATTCTCGACTTCATGGATAAAATATTGGGAGTGGAAATGTAAAGTTTACCATCCGGCTTCAGTATCCTGCTGGTTTCACTGAAAAATGTCTCATGGTCGGTGATATGCTCGCTTATCTCTATGCCGATAACAAGGTCAAAACTGTCATCGGCGTACGGGTATTTATCCGTAATGTCAACCTTTTTGCATTCGACCTTATCGAATCTGAAGATCTCGGGAAACAGGTCACAGGCATGAACATCATAACCCAGTTCATATAATTTCTGCGTAAATGCACCGCGGCCGGCACCCAGGTCCAGGACCTTCTGACCCACCGGTTCTGCCTGTTCCAGGAAATACTTCAGGAATCTCTGGTGGACTCCGGGCATGGTAATGGGTTCAATTCCATCCATATTGTTTCCTGATTCAGGCATGATTGAAGACCGGGTGCCTGTTATGAGTGAACCATACACCCGGTAAAACCGGAAATATGATGCGATTTTTACTTAGCGGACCGATGCCGTGGCCTGTACGACAACTCCCTTGACCCAGAGGATACTCCTGGGATGTCTCGGATCATTGGATATTACGGTAATGGTCTTGTTCTGCTTGCCGACTTTTCCCCTGGAATCAAAAATAACCTTCATCGTCGTGCTCTTGCCGGCCGGGATCACATCGTCTGTGGGACTGACGGCGGTACACCCGCAGCTTGCCTTGACCTTGCGGATGAAAAGGTCAGACTTCCCGTTATTACTGATGGTGAATGTGTGTTCCACCTTATCGCCCTGCTTGATATCCGTGAAGTCGAAGGTATTGTTGTCAAAGGAGATCGCGGGGGCATTGGCCTTCTCCTCCTCTGAGAGGGCACCGAAATCTTCCTCGATGGTGGCACTGACAGTGAGGCGGTTGGAGGCGTTTTGTTGCCCGTCGAGCATTACGTTGACCCTGTCGATGACAAATCCCCAGTCGTTCTTCAGCCGGGAATCATATATCCCGTCAATAAGGCCTTTCTCCCCGGGCTTCAGGGTTTCCGGTTTGGCGACCAGTTTTAAGTGCTTGGGTACCCGGTCGAAGCTGATCTGTACAGGCTGGTCGGATACATTCACGATCTCAACCTGCTGACTGCCCGTCTTGTCCTTTACCACCCTGGCAAAACTCATATGATTTGTCTTGAGCCGGATCTTGTTGCCCATATTATAACGGTAAACGTCTTCAAGAGTCTGGGGTTTCGGTTCAACGTTTCCCTTGATGGTCAGCACCTTTGTGGGGGTGGAGGCATTCGAGCTGACCGTAACTGTCTTGCTGAAAGGTCCCGGCCTGTTCTTGGGATTATAGGTTGCACTTACAAATCCCGTTTTGCCCGGCAGTATCGGCTCCTTGGACCAGTCGGGCGATGTGCACCCGCAGCTGGTGCGGACTCCTTTAATCAGAAGAGGCTGGCTGCCGGTATTGGTAAACTGGAATTTTACCGTAACAGGACCGTCCACCTCCTTGATCTTGCCGAAATTGTGGACCTCAAAATCAAACGACACATTCGCATCCCTGGTCTGGGCATTCAGAAGAATCATCGGGACAATCAGGAAGAGGGGAATTATGAAACCTTTTTTCATTTTTATACTCTGTTTTGTAAAACTATTACTCTTAATTATGTAACAATCGAAAAACAAAAATAAAAAATATCTGTTTAAATTATAATTTGTATGACCGGGTTTCAAATTCAAAGGTTGCGTGTAGTTTTGACTAAATTATGGTTAACTTTGTTCACTCCTGTGATGACAGAGTCCTGCCCATGGCCCGAATCCTGAAAAAATACGGAGCATTTACCATCCTCTGCCTGATGATCTCAATGCAAATCCCGGGCCAGTTCTATTATGGCACGCAGATGGAATTCGGGAAGAACCGGGTACAGTACAATGATTTCTACTGGTATTTCTACCGTTATGATAAGTTTGACACCTATTTTAACCAGCAGGGGAAGGCCCTGGCAAATTATACGGCGGATTTCCTTTCCGAGGAGATCACGAGGGCGGAGGAATTCTTTGATTATACCTTTGAGAAACGCCTGATATTCATCGTATACAACAAGCTGTCCGACTTCAGGCAAAGCAATATCGGGCTGGTTTCCGGGCGTGAGGAATTCAACACGGGGGGGATAACGAAGGTCATCCGCAACAAGGTATTCATTTATTTTGACGGGGACCATAAGAAATTTGAGCAGCAGATCTCTGCAGCCATTGCCGAGGTAATCATCAATGAGATGCTTTACGGGAATGATTTCAGGGAAAACTTTACCAACTCCACCCTGATCAGCCTGCCGGACTGGTATATGAAGGGATTGATATCGTATATGTCGAGGGACTGGGACTTCGAGGTAGAGAATTTCGTACGGGACGGTATGCTGAGCGGGGAATACAAGAGGTTTAACTGGCTGACCGGGGATGATGCCAAGTATGCAGGACATTCCTTCTGGAAATATATCGCGGAAACTTACGGAGCCTCCGTGATCCCCAATATCCTGTACCTAACCCGTATCAATAAGAATTCAAACAGCGGATTCCTGTATGTTCTGGGCTTTTCCATCAAGGACCTGTCGCGGGACTGGCAGGCCTATTACCTGGAACAGTATGACGAGAGCCGGGGTGACCGTATACTACCCGGCAAAGGAAAGCTTATCAGGAAACCAAACAGGAAGAGGGTCTATAACCAGGTAAAGATCAGCCCGGACGGCAAGCTGATTGCCTTCGCCACCAACGAGATGGGACAGTATAAGGTTTTTCTTCACGACACCCGTAACGGGAAAACCATGAAAATAATCCGGCGGGAACACAGGCTTGACCAGATCCCCGACCACACCTATCCCATCCTGGCCTGGCATCCCACGGGAAGGATACTGTCCTTTATCACGGAGGAGAAAGGGGGACTGAGCCTATATTACTATATGCTTGAAACGGAGGAACTGATCCGGAGGAACGTCATCTTCTTTGAAAAGATACTTGATTTTGATTATTCAGACGATGGATTCAGGATCGTGATCTCGGGAATTAACCGAGGACAGGCCGATATCTATGTCCACACGATCGCCGCCGGAACCAACGAGCGCCTGACCGACGATGTATATGATGATTTCAGTCCCCGGTTCATCAATAAATCAAAACAGATAGTCTTCTCCTCAAACAGGCCGCTGGACACGACAGACTATCATGTCGAGGGAAAACCCCTGAACAGCCGTTATCTCTCCCATAACCTCTACGTCATCGATTATGCCAGCAGGAATAAGGAAATACGCAAAATATCGGAACACCATTTCGTCAGCGATGTTGAGCCATTTGCCATCGATGCCAATAAATTCATCTACCTGAGTGACCAGAACGGGATTGTCAACCGCTACGCAGCCGATTTTGACAGCATGATCAGCTTTGTTGACACGATCACGCATTACCGTTATTTCACTCAGTCATATCCTGTTACCAACTACTCGCGAAACATCCTGGAACATGATTATAATCCCGAAACCGGGCAGTATGCCGAGATCATTCTCCATGACGACAGGTACTACATGTACAGTGATGAACTGGATCCGGGTCCCGCTTCCTTCGGGGGAACATTAACCAATACGGATTTCAGGGAGTCCTATACCCGCAGCCTCAGGAAAACAGACAGCCTGAAAAGGCTTAGAAGGGAGGTGATCTCCATCCAGGAGATAGAGGACAACCAGATCATCACCCAGACAGAGGATACCATTGACCTGGACAGGCAGGTGATCGACATCAACAATTATGTCTTCGAACAGGAAAAGATCAATTATTATAATGAACGCTTCGCAGGCGACAACCTGAACCTTGTCCTTGATACAAGCGCATTCGTCAGGCCAACCCCCAGGATATATGAAACCGCCTTCTATACGAACTACGTAGCTAACCAGATCGATTTCAGTTTCCTTAATGCCTCCTACCAGACCTTCACCGGCGGAGCGGTCTATTACAACCCGGGATTCAACCTGCTTTTTAAACTGGGTACGAACGATCTTTTTGAGGATTATAAGATTACCGGCGGTGTCCGGCTTTCCGCCGACTTCGACAGCAACGAATACCTCCTGAGCTTCGAGAACCTAAAACGGAGACTGAACAAGCAGCTGATCTTTCACAGGCAGGTATTTAAAAGCCTGTATTCCAATTTAGAAGGTGAACAATTCTACAGCAAGTTGTTTTCACACAACCTGATGTTTAAGCTGAGGTGGCCGTTCAGCCAGGTATCTTCATTTGAAGGGACCCTGCACGGACGCCAGGATAATATTGTTCCCCTGTCAACCGACCTGAAAGCCCTGACCGAAGCACCTTATACGAAGTACTGGGCCGGACTGAACCTGGCCTACGTATTCGACAATACACGTTACCTGGGACAGAACCTTCATCACGGAACCCGGATAAAGGCTTTTGTAGAAGCTCATCAACAGTTCAACGGAGAAAAATATGATCTCTATAATGTGGGACTGGATGCCAGGCATTATGTGAAGATCCACCGGACCCTTATATGGGCAAACCGATTTGCCGCAGGTGCCTCATTCGGCAGGAGCCGGCTTATTTACTACCTGGGATCCGTCGACAACTGGATCAACTTATCCACCAAGGTGCAGCAGTTCGACCAGAGCGTACCCATAGATTACTCAAAAAATTACGTTTACCAGACCCTGGCCACAAATATGAGGGGATTCACACAGAATATCAGGAACGGCGACCGTTTCGCTGTACTCAATACGGAACTGCGCTGGCCTATGATACGCTATTTCGCCAACCATCCCCTGAGCAATAATTTCCTGAACAACTTCATGGTTGTCGGATTTGCCGACCTGGGAACGGCATGGAACGGCCTTCACCCCTGGTCGGGCGAAAACGCCTATGATAACGAGGTGATCCCGGATCCGCCTGCTCCTCCACTGACAATTACCATCGACTCAAACCGGGAGCCCCTGGTGGCCGGATACGGATTCGGCTTCAGGTCCATGCTGCTCGGCTACTGGATCCGGCTGGACTGGGCCTGGGGAATAGAGAATAATATCATCCTGCCCAGGATCTTTTATTTTTCAATGAACCTGGATTTCTAAACCTGACGCCATGGATACCAAAACACTGAATACCCGTAACCACTTAATCCCGGCCAATGAGCATTAATACTATCATGATCCTTGTTGTTGTGGGACTGCTTGCCGGTTTCATCAGCGGCAGCCTGGGTGTCGGCGGGGGGATCATCATCGTGCCCGCCCTTGTGTTCTTTCTCGGCTTTACACAGCACCAGGCACAGGGCATCAGCCTGGGAATGATGCTGGCCCCGATCGGCCTGCTGGCCTTTATAAATTATCATAAGGAAGGATATACGAACCTGAAATTCTCCCTGCTGCTGCTGGCGGCCTTTTTTGTCGGGAGCTATCTCGGCTCCCGGATGGCCGTGCAACTGCCGGCAGCAATGCTGAAGAAGATTTTCGGGGGACTAATGCTTGTTGCCGGCGTGCGGATGATCTTCTGGCCCTGATCCCAAAAAATACAAATACCAATGGACCTGATTAAATCAATCAAAGAGCTGTCTGAAGAACTTTACCCGGAAATCCTGGAAATCCGGAGACATATGCACATGTACCCGGAATTGTCCTTCCAGGAGCATGAAACGGCAGAGTATATCGCCGGCGAACTTGAAAAGGAAGGGATATCCTGTCAGAAGGGAATTGCAGGGACCGGGCTGCTGGCCGGGATCGAAGGCCATTCACCCGGCAGGATCGTTGCCCTCAGGGCAGATATGGATGCCCTGCCCATCCAGGAAGAAAACGATGTTGATTACAGATCCACGGTAAAGGGCCGGATGCATGCATGCGGTCATGACGTGCATTCAGCCTCACTGATAGGTACAGCCCGCATCCTGAATAAACTCAGCAGCCAATTCCCGGGAAAGGTAAAGTTTGTATTTCAGCCCGGCGAGGAAAAAGCTCCCGGAGGGGCCCGGCTCATGATTGAAGATGATCTGTTCGGAGGGGAGGAACCGGATCTGATGATCGCCCAGCATGTAGATCCATCCCTGCAGGCCGGAAGCCTGGGATTCAGGGAAGGGAAATACATGGCATCCAGCGATGAGATCTATATTACCGTCAGGGGAAAAGGGGGACATGCAGCCATGCCGCACCGCACGACGGACTCGGTGCTTATTGCCTCGCATATCCTGGTTGCCCTGCAGCAGATCGTAAGCAGGCATGCTGAGGCTTCGACTCCCACCGTTCTGTCCTTCGGCAGGGTGATTGCAGACGGTGCCATGAACGTCATTCCATCGGAAGTTAACATCGAAGGCACTTTCAGGACCATGGATGAACAATGGAGGATGCAGGCACATAAACGCATGCAGAACATGGCACAGTCCATCGCCGACAGCATGGGCGCCGAATGCGATTTTAAGATCGTGGAAGGCTATCCTGAGCTCATCAATGATCCCGGGGTGACAAGGAAATCAGTTGAATATGCACAGGCTTACCTTGGCAGAGATGCAGTTCAGGAACTCGATATCCGGATGACTGCAGAGGATTTTGCATTTTTCGCCCGGAAATACCCGTCTGTACTTTACCGCCTGGGCGTCCGTAACAATGAAAATCCGAATCCACTGGATTTGCACACGCCGACTTTCGATATCGAAGAGGAGGCCCTAATTACATCTATGGGAGCAATGGCCTGGATCGCCCTTTCTCACCTAATCTAAAATCATTTCAAATTATATAAATAAGTCTATATTAATTGAATTAAATATAAATTTGTACCAAGATTGTTTTACCAATAATCCAAATTAAAATGGCATACGTTATAAATGATGAATGTACTGCATGTGGCGCATGCATCGATGAGTGCCCGGAAGAGGCTATTGCAGAAGGAGATATCTACGTAATAGACGCGGAAAAATGCACTGATTGCGGCTCTTGTGCCGATGTGTGCCCGGTTGAAGCCATTCATCCCGAATCGATCTTTCGGGCGGGCACTATTAAGAATCCAATGAAGGGGTCGTTCCGAGAAAATCGGGACGGCCCCTTTTCACATCCCCCTGCCCATAAAGCCCCTGGCATCATATTGCTGCCGAGGGGTATCATTAAAAAAGTTGCCTTTAAAATTTCGGTACCTCCGGAATGTCACAACGCCGCTACATCGCTG
>CBFDEE010000118.1:0-7704 GCA_965603745.1 uncultured Bacteroides sp.
CACTTCCGGAAGAGTAGACCGGCCTTAGACCCTGACCTGGCGTAATTTCAGCCATGCCAGTAAGCCCGGGTGTAATCCGTATTTGGTCTTTAACGGCATGAACCTATTTGTCGGGAATGGGGCTTTCCGGGTGGATCATGGGAACAAACCTGACGGGTATGATGTTTTTCCTCCTTATGCCTTTCTGGTTCTTTGTAATCAGGATTAATTCCTGGAAATGCCCGCCGACGGGGAGCACCATCCTGCCGCCGCTTGCAAGCTGATCCACAAGTTTCTCAGGAATCGTTTCAGGTGCAGCGGTAATGATTATCCGGTCATACGGAGCATGCTCTGGCCAGCCCTGGTATCCGTCACCCCACATTACCACTGCATTATGGTAACCAAGCTCCTTCAATCTTTCTGAAGATTCCTCTGCAAGTTCTTTAACCACTTCAATGGAATAGCAGCTGTCGACAAGCTGGGCCAGAATGGCTGCCTGGTATCCTGAGCCCGTTCCTATCTCCAGCACCCTCTCAACACCGGAAAGTTGCAGGTATTCGGTCATGAGGGCGACAATATAGGGCTGGGAAATGGTTTGTCCCGATCCGATGGGGAGTGGGTGGTCCTTGTATGCCTGTTCCCTGAGATGTTCCGGTACGAAAAGGTGGCGCGGGGTGGTTTTCATTACCCTGATCACATCGGTATCCCTTACACCCCTTGAGATGATCTGGGTTTCAACCATTTTTTCTGCTCTGCTGATCCACCAGGATTCCTGTCTGGACTGATTTCCTGCCATATCATCCTTTCGTGTCGTCCCGGAACAGTTCAGGAACAGTACGTAAATAACACTCAGGTAATAAAGGGTCCTTAACATAAGCCTCTGGTTCCTTCCGGGCCTATGTAAAATTACAACGAAAATCTGAATGGTTCAAGAGGATTCAGGGTAACTCGCTTCCCTGCCTGCGTCCGGGACCACCACGGTCCTCCCGGATCCGCTTCAGCATGTATTCCCGGAATTGCACTTCCGTTATGTACAGTTTCATGATTTTACTCGCCGGGAGTATCTGCTTGAGCTCTTCGTGAAATTTCATGTCAAGCTCCAGTTCCTCCTTGCGAATCTCGATGATCCGGTCAATAATGACTTCCGTTTCCTGCTCGCTGAGTTCTTCAGCCTGCTGGGAGTAGTGCCTGGAGCTCCTTCTGATTTCTCTCCTGAGCTCATCCTGTTTCTGGTCATGTGCATTGTACAGGGGCCAGAATTTCTCAGCTTCATCCGGTGCAAATTCGATATTATCAGTAAAATAGGCGATCTTCATCGATCGGTACTTTTCCATTTTCTCCTTATGGTTCTCCCGGCCCTGGCCGGCGGCGGACAGACAGAAGAATACCAGGATTGACAAAAGCATGAATGTTCTTGATGCAGGTTTCATAGCCACGCAGTTTAATAATTGTTCAATAGTCCATCGAAATCAATATTCTCTTCTGAAAGATACAGAATAATATCATCTGACTGAGGATCTGAAGATTCATCTGTAAGGATACCATCCGATTCCAAAATGGCGGTGATCAGTAAATCTTCCTCGAGGTCATAGGAAAAATACTCCATGTTTTCAATCAGTTCGTCTCCGCTCAGGTAGGGACTGGCAGCCCGGTCCGAAAGGAGCCGGAAACCGATGTAGCCCACTGCGATCAGCCCGATAAACATGGCCGCCACAGCCAGTGCGGGACGGAGCGTCCGGAGAATACCCGGACGAACAGCTTCCCCGTTCCCGGAAAGCCTGTCCTGGATTTTCCCGGGAAGAGTATCGAAATACGAATCCGGTACCTCGAAAGGCAGCTTTTTCCCCGCGTCCCTTATACTGTCCGGTATTTTTTCCTGATGTTTCATTTTTGTGCTACAGTTGATTAGACGGTTTATTAATGAAAAGGTTTAATCCTCAGTTAAATACTTCTCAAGTTTTTTAAGGGCATGGTGATAGGAAGCTTTCAGGGCTCCCACCGATGTTCCCAGGATTTCCGATATCTCCTCGTATTTTAACTCATCGAAGTACTTCATGTTGAATACCAGGCGCTGTTTTTCAGGAAGCCTGATGATGGCTTGCTGCAATTTCACCTGTATCTCATCTCCACTGCAGTATGCATCGCTTTCCAGGGTTTTTTCCAGGTGGTTCAGGTTTTCCCCGAGTGGAAGAATGAATCCTTTTCTTTTCTTTTTAAGCAGGGAAAGGGATTCATTGGTGGCGATCCTGTACAGCCATGTAAACAGGGATGCATCCTCCCTGAACCGGTCCAGCGCTTCATAGGCTTTAATAAATGTATTCTGGAGCACATCGTCCGCGTCTTCATGGGAAATGACAAGTTTCCGGATATGCCAGTAGAGTCTTTGCTGGTACTTATTAATGATCAGGTTAAAGGCATAGTTTCTCCTGCCTCCTTGCCGGAATTGCACTAAAAGCTCCTTGTCACTATGATCTGCCAAGCCGTCCGAATTTGAGAATAATCTTCCCCTGGTGATATGCCAGTTTGATTACCTGATGGATGTATGGTTTAATCCAGGGACAAATTTAATATAATTCAACGCCGGAAGAACCTCCTGCCCTGACCTCGAATTTCTTGGTAATTGTACTGAAGGTATTTCTTGAGTTCGCGGAGCGGAAGACAACCGTGTATATTCCGGGCTGGATGGCGAGGGATTGATTGTTTTTCCTGCTGTCAAGATTGGCAATCCATTCCAGTTTCCCCCGTTCTTCCTTGTAGATGCTGCCAAATCCGCTTGCAACCGAGGTAAAGGTTACAATCCCGGGCCTGGGGATCTCGATGGTCGTGTTATGGCTTTGCCGTACCTCAATGTTATTCAGCCTGATTTTCGGGACCGTCGGAAACTCGAGGTCATACCTGCCGATGAGATATTTTTCCTTTTCATTCATTTTATGGAAATGCAGGGTTTCCATTTGCCCGTGCTTCCTGACTATGAATTGCATATCGCGATAATGTATCCGGCCTATTGTACGTGCTTCGAGGTATCCCTGGGGGGCATCGGTAGCTATGATGGTATGCTTTCCCGCCGTCACTTTTACGGTATCGACGATAATGGGGGGTATCGTGTGAATCTCAAGCCTGTATGTTACCAGGGGATCAAGGAAAAGTGTATCCGGATTTCCCTTGTGGTTCATGGTGTGAACAAAGTTGTGCTTGACCTTCCCTGACATCAGGTCGTAGAAAGTCATGTTCACATTGGTTTCCGTGGGGAGATTATCCTGGTCCAGCAGGTTAACCTGTGCAGAGGTAGTATTCAGGGCCTGTGTGATCACAACTCGGAGAACCTCCCTGAAGTTCTCCTCCCTTGCAGCATTATAGTAATACCCTACGCAGTCGAAAGTCTTTTTAAAGTTCGGATCGATGCCGATCCCAATTATAAAGGGCTTCAGGGTTATGCCCTGTTCCTGCAGCTTACGCGAGACATCGCAGGGATCCCCTCCGCATTCTTCAATTCCGTCGGTGATCAGAATGATTATGTTCCTGCAGTCACTACAGGGCGGGAAATCATTGGCTGACTTCTCAAGGGAATAGGCAATGGGGGTATTCCCGTTGGGCTTGAGAAAGCGGAGTTTCTGCCTGATCTTGTGAGCATTGTTGATATCAAAAGCAACTTCCAGTTTCGTATCCTGGCAGTCCTTCATGAAAACGGGACTCTGATGCCCGTAAACCCTTAGTGCCATCTGTACATTTGTCAGGGATTCCAGGCTGTCAACCACCCCGATCAGGAAATTCCTGGCAATGTTTATTTTCTGGTCGCTTTCCCAGTATCCGGACATGCTCTGGGAAGCATCGAATACAAAAAGTATACGGGTCTTGATAAATCCGCCTTCCTTGTTCTCCTGCTGGGCGTGGATGGAATCCGGCAGCAGGAGGCAGGAAACAAGGATCAGATACAGCAATACAATCCGCATAACCATCGGTATTAGCTCTTACAGCCTGAGCAGACGTAAGTTATAAATACTTTAATAAAAAACATCCACCCCTTCTGTTAATAACGGAAGGATTCCTATAAAAATTTCTCAGTTTGGTAATATAGCCTGCAATGCGCTGCAGGCCGGGCCGGGCTGATGCTTAATCCTGTTCTGCAAGGTATGCCAGTGCCTGGTTGAAAACATTATCGGCGGTAAAACCGAATTTTTCGTCCAGCACCTTGTACGGGGCGGAATACCCGAAGCTGAGCATCCCGAGGCTCAACCCATTTGGTCCCACGAGTCCTGCCAGAGTTACCGGTAATCCGGCCGTTAGTCCCAGGACAGGAACACCAGCGGGAATAACTTCGTTCTGGTAGGCATCATCCTGGTCCCTGAAGAGTCCCTCAGATATGGCAGAAACCACCTGCACCTTAAGCCTTTTTTCGCTGATCAGCCTTCCGGCACCTTCCAGAAGGGTGGAAACTTCCGAACCATTACCCAGGAGGATCAGGTCGGGATTGCCTGCTGAGTGCTGCACTATATAGGCTCCTTTCTCTGCCTGGAGTGCATCTGTATACCTGTCAGAGCCATCAAGAGCCGGGATATCCGGTATGTTCTGCCTGGACAGGATGAGCGCGGTGGGAGAGGCCGTATTTTCCATAGCTATCTTCCATGCTACGCTTGTCTCAATTGCATCTGCTGGCCTGAGAACGATGCAGCTCCGTTTGCCGGAATGGTTACGAAGGTGTTCCATCAGGCGGATCTGTGCCTCCTGCTCAACGGGCTGGTGAGTGGGACCGTCTTCCCCGACCCTGAATGCATCATGTGTCCAGACATATTTCACGGGAAGTTCCATCAGTGCGGCCATTCTTGCGGCAGGTTTCATGTAATCGGAGAAAACAAAAAAGGTGGCGCAGACTGGAATGACCCCTCCGTGCAGGGCCATGCCATTGGCCATGGCAGCCATTGTCAGTTCGGAGACTCCGCACTGCAGGAAGGCTCCGCCGAAATCCTGGCTGGTAAATGCCTTTGACTTTTTCAGGAAACCATCGGTCTTGTCTGAATTGGAAAGGTCGGCTGATGCTACGATCATATTTTCAACATGCTCCGCAAAATAAGCGAGTACAGTCCCCGATGCCCCGCGCGTTGCAGAATTTTCTTTCTGGGTGATCGCCGAATAGTCGATCTGAGGTACATTGCCGGACAGGAAATTTTCCAGTTTTTCAGCCAGGCCGGGATTTTTCTTTGCCCATTCTGACTGTGAAGCCTTCCTCTCGCCTGCTTCCCTTGATTTCTCCTGCAGGACTTTTTCAAAATGCTCTTTAACCTCGGGAAAGATCTGAAACATATTCTCCGGATCACCACCGAGTCCCTCAACAGTACGGGCCAGCGATGCACCGGCTGCCCCGAGGGGCATTCCATGGGTGGAAACCTCCCTTTCAAAACTTTCACCCTCCTCGGTAAGGGCTCCCTTCCCCATGATTGTTTTTCCAATGATCAGGTATGGCTTTTCCTTTTCCTCGCGTGCTTCGGTCAGTGCCTTATGGATCTGCTCAACATCGTTGCCCTTGATGGTACTGACCTTCCATCCCCAGGATTCGTATTTTTTTGCAGTATCCTCGATGCTAACTGCATCCGTGGTGGTTGACAGCTGGATATCATTTGAATCGTAGAACATCACCAGATTACTCAATCCTAGAAATCCCGCAATACGCCCAGCTCCCTGGGAGATCTCCTCCTGGATGCCGCCGTCGGAAACGAAAGCGTAGATGTTATGCGACATCCATTCACCGAAGCGCTCGCGCAGAAAACGTTCCGCTATGGCAGCACCCACGGCCATGGTATGTCCCTGTCCCAGGGGACCGGAAGTATTCTCAACTCCCCTTTCTACATCCAGTTCCGGGTGTCCCGGTGTGGATGAACCCCATTGCCTGAAATTTTCCAGGTCACTCATGCTGTACGTGTTAACGAGTGAAAGCACGGAGTAGAGCATGGGAGACATATGGCCGGGATCAAGGAAAAAACGGTCCCGGTTCGGCCATGACATATCCCCGGGATCAAACCTCAGGAATTCAGAAAACAGGACACTGATAAAATCAGCTCCACCCATGGCACCCCCCGGATGTCCTGATTTGGCCTTTTCCACCATGGCGGCCGATAGTATACGTATATTGTCAGCGGTTTTGGATAACAAGTCTTTGTTCATGATATGCGGTTCGTTATTACGGTTCTGGAACAGGGCATAAAAATAGAATTTTATTGTCTTATCCGATAAAAAAACAGCTAAGATTTTTGAGAATCCGGGATTCAACGGGACTGAATTCAGTTGTATATTTGTATCGCATCCTTAATTTTACAGAATCACTGAAAAATCACTTTCCCCATGGCATTAAACTGTGGAATAATTGGCATTACCAACACCGGGAAAACAACATTGTTCAATTGCATCTCGAATACGAGGGCTGAATCCTCGAGTTTTGCCTTCAGTACCAATAAGTCGAACCTGGGTGTGGTGAATATTCCCGATCAGAGGCTTGAAAGCCTTGCCAGGCTGGTAAAGCCACAGAAAATTACGCCTGCAACGGTTGAGATTGTCGATATTCCTGGACTGACACGCGGGTCCAGCCAGGGGGAAGGGGTGGGCAACCAGTTCCTGGCCGATATCCGGAATACGGATGCCCTGATCCATGTACTCCGCTGTTTTGATGATGACAAGCTGCCGCATATTGACGGTACGGTGGATCCGGTCAGAGATATGGAAACCATTGATCTTGAACTGCAGGTAAAAGATCTCGAGTCTGTAGAGAAGAAAATGGAAAAGCTGGCAAAGCTGGCCAAGATCGGGGACAAAGATGCTAAACGGGGACTGGAGGCCCTGCAATTATATAAGGAGCACCTGGAATCCTTCCAATCCGTTAGAACCGCACCTGCCGGCGAGCAGGATAAAAAGTATATTGATGACCTTTTCCTGCTGACGGCCAAACCCGTTATCTATGTATGCAACGTCGATGAAGCTTCGGCAGTTGAGGGGAACCCGTACGTTGACAGGGTCCGGGAGGCACTCAGGGAGGATGACACCGAGATACTTGTGATTGCCGGGGGACTTGAAGCCGATATTGCCGAACTGGAAGATGCTGCTGACCGAGATGCTTTTCTGAAAGATGCAGGACTGGAAGAGCCCGGAGTTAACAGGCTGGTTCGCTCGGCATACAGCATGCTGAACCTGATCTCCTTCTTTACTGCCGCACCCAAAGAGGTCCGTGCCTGGACGATCCGGAAAGATTCTACCGCACCCCAGGCAGCAGGAACCATCCACTCCGACCTGGAGAGGGGATTCATACGGGCCGAAGTGATCAAACACCGGGATTATATCGAACTTGGATCAGAGTCGGCATGCCGGAATGCCGGCAAACTCGGGGTTGAAGGAAAGAACTATGTAGTAAAGGATGGGGATGTTATTTTCATACGGTTCAATGTTTAGAAACCGTGGGAGAAGCATAGTCCTGCTTCTCCTTATATACTTTTCAGGGTCTGCCGTCAACATCCTGAATGGCCAGGAGAAAGAGGACTGGCCAGTGGTATTTTTCACCACCTGCCGAAGCCCGAATTACTCTATCTTGCGGGCCTGTTCCATGATATCGCCAAGGGACGCGGTGGTCGCCATGAAGAACTGGGCGCGACCGATGCAGAAGAATTCTGCCTGGCACACGGTCTGAATGAGGCTGACAGCCAGCTGGTTGCCTGGCTGGTGCGTAAACATCTACTCATGTCCATG
>CBFDEE010000119.1:0-7650 GCA_965603745.1 uncultured Bacteroides sp.
GAAAACTGCTGTCCGGGCTCATATCCGCACCGGTAACAAGGCCATCCACAGGATAGGTCATCCGGGGCTCAAGTTCGTACTTCCCGGGCATCGTGCTGCAGGTATACAGGGTGGTGGAAAGGGTTTCCCAGTCCTTGGTGAACAGGTAGAGGCTGTCCCCGTATGCAAAGGCAGCTTCACAATCGAAGGGACTCCGCTTCAGGGGATTGTTGTTCTCCTCCCTGCCGGCATAGGAGTACCTGATAATATCAGCAGCAAGCGTGGCATTGCCGGATGATGGTATTGAATCCTTGTCAATCTTATAAATCTTCATTACATCCCTGCGTCCGTAATTATTACCGACATCACATATGTATATATACCTTTTGTCCTGGGCAAGGGATTCCCAGTCCTCGTTGCGGGCATTCCTGATATGGATCGCCTGCAAGGCCTTGCCGGTACCGGCATCAAATGCAAATAATACGGGATCCCCGCCGCTGTCGTTAATCGTCCACAACTTGCCGTCATGGTATATCAGTCCCGAATTCTCATACAGCATGTTATCGAGGTTTTCCACATGGGTGGTCAGCATGGGACCGTTACCTGTTCTTTTATCCGCCTTCCTGCCGGTCCCTGTGCCGCATGCCGAGATCGTGAAGGCCAGGACAAGACCCGGCAGGAGCATGAAATGGGCATGGAATTTCATGGTATGCAGGTTCTCTTTGATTTATAGTTCCAGGAGCGCTTTCATCTTTTCAAAAATCTCCGTATTCTCATAGATACCGGAAAAAAACTCGGCGCCAGGGCCGTAGGCGAACACCGGAACCATCACACCTGTATGTTTGCCCGAGGCGAAGGCACCCTTGATTTCGGGATTGTGGGGACCACCTTTAAGAATTGAGAATCCCCCGGTTTCGTGGTCTGCAGTGATAATGACCAGGGTCTCACCGTCCTTCTCCGCAAAATCCAGGGCTTTTCCAACGGCTTTGTCAAAATCTACAGTTTCTGAGACAAGATATTCAGTATCATTATCATGGGAAGCCCAGTCGATCTGTGAACCTTCGACCATGAGAAAGAATCCCTCCAGGTTCCCGGCCAGTCTCCCAACTGCCATTTCAGTGGCTTCGGGAAGCAGATCACCTCTGCCCCGTGCAGCCGGAGGCAGAGCCATTGTATCGGCCAGAATGATCACTGGTCCCCCGTGATCCGCAGGAATGTCTTCCAGGCACTCACCAACAAAGTAGCCGATAGCGGAAAGGGTATCCAGCAGGTTAAGTTCGTCTTCCCTCCGGTTAAAATGGTACCTGCCCCCTCCCATGATCACCTCAATGCCTGCTGAAGTTATGTCCAGTGCTATCTCCTCATACTTACCACGGTCAGGATTATGGGCTGAAAAAGCCGCCGGTGTGGCATGGGTGATGGTGGAAGTGGCAAGCAATCCTGTTGCCAGGCCTTTCTCCTCTGCGTATTCCAGAATTGTCTTCACCGGTTTTCCTTCCGGATCCACCGAAATGGCTCCGTTATTGGTTTTTATGCCAGTTGCCATCGCAGTCCCGCTTGCGCCGGAATCCGTTATGTCGGAGTTGTTGGAGTATGTCTTCTGAAACCCGACGTATTCACATCGCTCGAGGTTCAGATGTCCCCCGCTGGCTACCATTGCTGCATAAATGTGGGATGTCCCCATACCGTCCCCTATCATCAGGATGATGTTGCGCGGTTTGGGGGACTGCTCATTACCGGTGCAGCCGGTATAAAGTATGATTATAAATAAGGGTAAAAGGAAGAGTAAAAAGAGTCTGCCTACCCTACGGTCTGAAACGAATCCAGGTATCATTTTAGTGATGTGATTAGATGTTTAAGAATTGAATGGATATTATCTTTTATAATGAGGGTAAAAATACACATGATTATTTATAATATATACCTGTTTAGTTGTAATTTACCGAGATTTTAAAATTTTGATCATGTCTAAAACAGGTGTAGGACTGGCATCCTACGGCATGTCGGGGCAGATTTTCCATGCACCCCTGCTGCATGTTCATCCCGGATTTGAGATTATCTCCATTCTTGAACGCAGTAAAAAGCTCTCGGCAGAGCGGTATCCATATGCCCGGATTGTAAGAACATATGAAGAACTCCTGCGGGATGACAGCATCCAGCTGTTAGTGGTCAACACACCCGATCCGCTTCACTATGAAATGGCCAAAGAGGCATTGCTGGCAGGCAAGCATGTGATCGTTGAAAAACCTTTTGTGCAGGACAGCATTAAGGGACAGGAACTGACAGACCTTGCCGACAGCCGGAACAGGCTGCTGAGCGTGTTTCATAACCGGCGCTGGGACGGGGATTTCCTGACTATCCGTAAAATCCTCGACGACGGGGTCCTGGGACGCCTGGTCGAATACGAGGCCCATTTTGACCGCTACCGGAATTTCATCCAGGAGAATACCTGGAAAGAGGATGCCGGGTCCGGAAGCACATTGAATAATCTCGGATCACACCTGATCGACCAGGCCGTCTGCCTGTTTGGGAAACCTGAGGATGTTTTCGCGGATATCCGGATACTGCGAACTGGCGGCAGGGTTGACGATGCCTTCACGATCCTGCTGGGCTATCCGGATATAAAGGTTACTCTCAAAGCCAGCTACCTGGTAAAGGAACCGGGTCCCAGGTACTATCTCCACGGAACATCGGGATCATTCCTGAAACATGGCATTGATCCCCAGGAGGATGCCCTGAAAAGCGGTGAATGGCCCCTCGGGGATGAATGGGGAAAGGAACCCGAATCGGAATGGGGGATACTGAGTACGGAATCAGGGGATACTGCATTCAGGGATAAAATCGAAACCATTCCGGGCCGGTATAATGAATTCTATGAAAACATCCACCGGGCGTTGGAAAGTGGAACTGAACCTGCGGTCACGGCTGATCAGGCAAACATGGTGATCCGGATCATTGAAGCGGCCAGGAAAAGCCATGAATCGGGCAGCAGAATAACAGTATAACCCGGGTAACAGGGTACCTGTTCAGAACTCGTAATCCTGTTTATTTGTTTCTGAACTCTTCGAATATTTTCTCCAGCTCTTCGGCTCCGCCGTTTTCGCCGGAAGAAATATAGATCCTGTGCCTGAAAACGTTGGATTCACCGGGTTTGAGTCTGACCAGAACAGGTTCGGCACTATCATCATAAGCTTTGGCTCCGAGGTTATTGACAGCAAGCAGTCCGTAATCCCTTGCATGCCAGTAGGCCGGGAATCCATGGTTGTCCGGGTGATCGAAAACGCTTACAACAATATCTTCTTCCCCTATTCGGGAAGACAGGCTGACCCAGCCGGCCCGTTTTCCCCATACTTCAGAGCCTTCCAGACCTTCGGAATTCAGATAGCGGCCGTTTACACCTTTAGTATCCAATACCCCTTCTTCCGTTGGATTCCCGTCAGCACCGATAAGGATCTGTGGCTCATCGGAAGGCAGCTCAAGTTCCCTGGCCATCCGGATGCCAAACAATCCATCCTTGGTATCGGAGAAAATGACATCATCCTCCTGGGCAGTCAGCTGTGTAATGCGTTCAATCGTACGTGTATGCTCATCGCCGCTGAATTCAAATATGGTCTTTTCCTGCAGCAGAGTGTGCCATGTGCCGTCCTCTGCAGGGATCTGCCAGTCTGATGCAATTTCCAGTACGCCCAGTTTCTCCCTGCTTTCTGCGCGCTTCACTCCGCGGTGAAGTATCCGGGCGCCTTCACATTTCCAGAAATTGTGCCCGTTCACGTCTTCGAAAGCAAACCAGATCCCCACCTGGTGTGGATGGTCCACCCTCTCCCCTTCCCTCGGTTCAAGCGGAAATCCCCGTGTGATCAGGGTACCTTCAGCACTGCGCACCGGGAATAAAACGGGTTTTAACAATTCATCCGGATAGATGTATGAAGTAAATATATCTCCGTCGATAAAGACATCCACCTTCTTTTTATCCCTGTAATCCACCAGGATTACTCCCTTCTTCAGGGATTCCGCAGGTTTAGTTTCAGCTGCAGGCGGTTTCTGAGCAGGCCTGCATGAGGACAGGATCATTGCAAGCGCCAGTAAAAAGGTCAGCCACGGTATCAACTTATGCAATAAGGCCGTTTTTTTCATAATATCAGTGTTTGATTAATATTTAAATACCTGGTCCCCCGCCATCACTTCCTGCGTTTCCTCATCAAAGGTAACTCTTTTGCCGGTCCTGAGGGCAGCCGTTGTCATGGCAACGGCAATGGAGTGCTGGTAGCCAACATCCGCCGGTGCAGCTGCGGGTTTGCGGCTGCGCAGGCATTCCAGCCAGTTTCTCATATGTGCCGAGGTCATATTATCCGCACTGGTATTGGCCGACGTGCGGGCATACGATACAGGCAGCTTAAATTCCTCAAGCAGGAAGGGCTCCATCCCCATGGCCGAGGCATGTCTTTCTGTTAGTCCCCCGTCCGGACTCACCACATTCCTGGCAAGATCCAGTGTACCCCCGTTGGAGAAATAAAGCTCTTTCACCCCTCCGGCAGAATTGTGCTGCCGGGAAGTATAAAGGACCTGGAAACCGCTGTCCGGGTCGTTCGGGGGACCGTAATCAAATACTGCTGTCATGGTATCGAAGTTGCTCCTCCCGTCATTCCAGGCGTAAATCCCGCCGTTGGCCGAACAGGAACGTGGATAGGAAAGCCCGGAGAACCAGTGTACCGTATCGATCTGGTGGCACATCCATTGTCCCGGAATACCACTCGAATAAGGCCAGAACAGCCTGTATTCAAGGTACTTGCGCGGATCCCATTCCTCCTGCGGACGGTTCATAAGATAACGTTCCCAGTCCGTATCCTCCTTCCTGATGGAAGCACAGAGCCCGGGCCTTCTCCACCGGCCCGGCTGGTTCACGTTCCAGCTCATCTCCACCATGGTGATCCTGCCGAACTTGCCGGAAGCTATATAATCGGCGGCGGCCCTGTAGTTCGGGCCGCTTCTTCGTTGTGAACCTATCTGGATAATCCTGTCCGTTTTATTTACAGCCTCCAATGCCCGGCGGGCATCTTCCATGGTCTCGGAAAAAGGTTTTTCGACGTATGCATCACAGCCCGCTTCTACAGCTTCTGCAGTATGGAGGGCATGCTGGAAATCAGCCGTGGAGATAATCACCGCATCCGGTTTGAACTTTGCGTACAATTCTTCGTTATTCCTTGCAAGGACGACCCCGGTTCCCTTTTCGGCCATGAAGGTTTTACCTTCCTCCCTCCTTCTGTCCCAGATATCAGAAATAACCGTGATCTCGCAGTTCAGTTCTTCCTGATGTGTTAGAAATGCCGGTATCAGGGCTCCCTTGGCCCGGTCTGAAAACCCGACAAGTCCAATCCGTATCCTGTCGTTTGCTCCCTTGACCCTGGCGTAGGACCGGGGACTAAGGGCCAGGCCGCCGGCATAAATTCCGGCTGTGCTGAGAGCCGCTTTTCTGATGAATTTTCTTCTTGATTCTTTCATATTATATGACTTGGGTTTTTCCTCGGTCGGTTTAAGCCGGATAAATGAATCCTGTAAGCGGTTTTTTTCAGAAGCCCGTTCTCCGGACTTTAATATTCCTGAAAGAAACATTGTTCCCGTGCTCCTGCAGCAGTATATGCCCGGATCCGGCCTCCCCGAAATTTTTCCATTTATTATACTTGCTGATAGCCACCAGGGCACGGAATTCTTCCGATCCCCGTTCGTATTCAAGTACTTTTTCACCGTTCAGCCAGTGCTGGACGGAATTCCCCACGGATACTATCCTGGCCCTGTTCCACAGTCCCGGTTCACGGACACGTTTCCTGCCGGCCGGGATAAGATCATAAAGGGAAGCCAGGGTACGGTTCCCGTCCCTTCCCATTCCTGCATCCGGGTGCAGTTCATCATCCAGCAGCTGGTATTCCAGTCCGATGGCGGATCCCTCCGTTTTTTCCTTCTCCGTGACATAATATTTGATACCGCTGTTTGCACCTGGCGTCAGCATGAAGTCCACACATAACTCGAAATCGGAATACACTTCCCGCGTTACGATATCTCCGGCTTTCTGTGACTGACCTCCGCCTTCCGCCCTCAGTTCCAGGATCCCGTCCACTACCTTCCATCCGGTTTCAGGGAATTCCTCCATATGGGCGCCCCTCCATTTTTCCGTACTGATCCCGTCAAAAAGCAGCTCCCATCCTTCCTTTTTTTCGGCTTCAGTGAGTTCGTTCGTCAGTGAAAGCACCTTTGCCGGCACAGGATCCTCACCCCTGAACCTGTATTTGTCCAGTTCAGAGGTCATGATCCGGACATCCTTCCACCTGACATCTGCCCCTTCTGTCCAAGGCTTTTCTTCGGGTTTGATATTGTGTACCTGGAAGGCGATGAAACCCGATGTATCGGCATCGTCAACCAGGTTGGCACACATGATCCCGTTCACCCAGGTTTTTATGGAATTCCCGATAGCCTCGACCCGGTATTGATTCCATTCATTTTTAATATAAGCCTGCCTTCCTGCTTCATTTCCCGTCAGGTCAAACAGCCAGCCGCGCCGTTCTTCATCATAAATTCCCCCGCTCCACAGTCGCCAGTGCTTATCCTCAATTTCAACCTGGTAGCCATGAACCTTCCCGTTCATCCAGGCATGGCTGCGGATCTGCACCCCTGAATTCAGTGCCGTGTCAACAAGCACACTGTATTCAAGGATGAAATCCGAGTATGAGCTGCGTGTGCAGATGAAGCTGTTTGGAGTATCAGGCACGGCAGTTCCGATAATGATCCCGTCTTCTACCCTGTAACGGGCCTGCCCTCCCATCTGTTCGAATTCCGAAAGGTCTGATCCGTTGAAAAGCGGTGTCCACGGTCCTTCGTTCGCCTGACTGCATGAGATCATGAATGCGAGCGAGCCCAGGACTGATAAAGTCAATAGTCTTGATGCCATTATGTATTTTTTTTGAAAATCCTGCTTTTCCGTATCCCCGTCCGGGCAAGGAAGTACCCGATCGACACGCCGAGGACACCTAGCCCGTACCTGATACTCCTTGATATGTTGATGGACGAGGCATCGTCGAAGTATTTCGTCGGACAGGTAATCTCGGCAATCTCGAATCCCGCGAAAAAGATCTGGGCCAGCATCTGGTTATCGAATACGAAATCATCCGAATTGGCCTGGAAATTAATCCTTTGCAGGACGTTTGAAGAGAAAGCGCGGTATCCGGTATGATATTCAGCTAATTTCTGGTTCATCATTAAGTTCTGGAAAAAGGTAAGGAAGCGGTTGGCTACGTACTTGTAGTAGGGCATGCCTCCCTTCAGGGCCCCTTTTCCAAGTATCCTGGAACCCAGGACCACCTCGTAAACATCATTGGCGATGAGGTAGCACATGGAATGGATAAGTCGCGGATCGTACTGGTAATCCGGATGAAGCATAACTACAATATCGGATCTTATCTCAAGGGCTTTCTGGTAACAGGATTTCTGGTTTCCACCGTATCCCAGGTTATTCTCATGTTCGATAATATGTTCAATGCCAAGATCATGCGCCACCTTCAGGGTCATGTCACTGCTCCTGTCATCAACCAGTATCACATGGTCAACGATATCGAAGGGTACCTCGCTGAATGTCTTTTTCAGTGTTTTCTCCGCATTATAAGCCGGCAGAACGACACAGAT
>CBFDEE010000120.1:0-7649 GCA_965603745.1 uncultured Bacteroides sp.
CCGGCTCTACCTGGCGCTGGACAAGCTCAGGTACCGCTACGGGAGGAAATCCGTGCTCCGGGCCGTGGGGATCAGCAACCGGGAGAAAATGCAGGAGGAAGAAGAGGACCCGGCGGACAGGCCCCTGCCAGAAGACATCGAACAGAGGGCCAGCTGGCAGATGGGAGGAAGCACATTCAAGCGGCTATGGAAGATCAACCGCCCGGATTATCTAACTGGACATAAATCATAGAATTATGGCACACCCAAACCCATGCATTCATGTCATTCATATTACAGCCTGAGATACGGGACGATGTCCGTGGAGGCCCTGGTCGGACAGGCAGCCGGGAAGGCGATACCTGCCCTGGCCCTGACCGACATCAACAACTCCACGGGTATGATGGATTTCATCAGTGCCTGCCGGGAACAGGGCGTACATCCCATTGCGGGGATAGAGTTCCGAGACGGGAACCGGCTGCTCTACACCGGCATTGCCCGGAACAACGAGGGCTTCCGGGAACTGAACGAGTTCCTGTCGTCCTGTAACATCAGCAAGACTCCCCTTCCCCCCGATCCCCCTCCCTTCCGGAACGCGTACATCGTGTATACCTTCGGCCGAAAAACCCCTGCCCAGCTGCTGGACAATGAATACCTGGGACTGCGTCCGGCGGAGGTCCGCAGGCTTGTCTCCTCTCCTTTCCGGTACCGGCAGGACAGGCTGCTGGTCTGCCAGCCCGTGACCTTCGGCAGCCGGGAGGATTACATTGTTCACAGGCATCTCAGGGCGGTGGACAACAATACCCTGCTCAGCAAGATCAACGGGGAGCACCTGGCGGCAGAAGATGAGTATCTCAGCAGCCCCGGTGAACTCCTGGAGGCTTTCCGGGCCTACCCGGAGATCATCCGGAATACGGAGGCTTTGATCGGGGACTGCCACATAGGTTTTGACTTCAGCAGCATAAAGAATAAGGACTGCTTTACCGGCAGCCGCTACGACGATAAACTCCTGCTCGAGAAACTGGCGATGGATGGACTGCTTTACCGCTACGGTAAAAACAACCCGGAAGCCCGGCGCCGCGTGAAGCATGAACTGGGAATCATCGACCGCCTGGGATTCTCGGCCTATTTCCTGATCACCTGGGATGTGATCCGTTATTCAATGTCCCGCGGATTCTATCATGTCGGGCGCGGAAGCGGGGCAAATTCCATAGTGGCTTACTGCCTGAAGATCACCGATGTTGACCCCATTGAGCTCAACCTTTACTTTGAACGTTTCATCAATCCCAAGCGTACGAGTCCCCCGGACTTCGACATCGACTATTCCTGGAAGGAGCGGGACGAGGTGCTGGACTATATTTTCAAGCGGTACGGGGAAAAGCATACGGCCCTGCTGGGCACCATTTCCACTTTCCGGGACCGTTCCATCGTAAGGGAACTGGGGAAGGTTTACGGGCTGCCCAAGTCCGAGATCGACCACCTGGTGCAGTATCCCGACGATATGATGAACAGGGGACATATCACCGAAAAGATCATGCAGATCGGGCACAGGATCATCGATTTCCCCAACCAGCGCAGCATACATGCCGGGGGGGTGCTGATCTCACAGGAACCCATTACCTGTTATACGGCGCTGGACATGCCCCCAAAGGGCTTCCAGACCACGCAGTGGGACATGTACGTGGCCGAGGAGATCGGCTTCGAGAAGCTCGATATACTCAGCCAGCGCGGCATCGGGCATATCAGGGAATGTGTGGATATCGTGCTGGATAACCGGAAAAGGAAGATCGACGTACACGAGGTGGAGGCCTTTAAGAAAGATCCGAAGGTGAAAGAACAGCTGAGGCGGGGCGAAACGAACGGGTGTTTCTATGTTGAGAGTCCCGCGATGAGAGGCCTTTTAAAAAAGCTCCGCTGCGACAATTACATCAGCCTGGTGGCGGCCAGTTCCATCATCCGCCCGGGAGTGGCCAAATCCGGCATGATGCGCGAGTACATATGGCGCTTCCACCACCCCGGCGAGTTTGAATACATCCACCCGGTCATGGAGGAACAGCTGAAGGAAACCTTCGGGGTCATGGTCTACCAGGAGGATGTGATCAAGATCTGTCATCATTTCGCGGGACTCGACCTTGCCGATGCAGACGTGCTCCGCAGGGCCATGAGCGGGAAGTTCCGCTCGAAAAAAGAGTTCAGGCGCATTGAAGCCAGGTATTTCGATAACTGCCGGCAACGGGGCTACCCGGACGAGATGGCCCGGGAAGTGTGGAGGCAGATAGAATCCTTTGCCGGCTATTCCTTCTCCAAGGCCCATTCGGCTTCCTACGCCGTGGAAAGCTTCCAGAGCCTCTACCTGAAATCCCATTTTCCCCTGGAATTCATGGTGGCCGTGATCAATAATTTCGGCGGTTTCTACCGCACCTGGGTATACGTCAACGAAGCACACCGCTGCGGCGCCGTGATCAACCTTCCCTGCATTAACCTCAGCCAGTACAAGACATCCATACGCGGGAAGGACATCTACCTGGGTTTCGTACACATCGCCAGCCTGGAAAGCAAAACAGCATCCGCCCTGCTGGAAGAGCGCGGGAAGAACGGTCCATTTAAAAGCCTGGAAGATTTCACGGGCAGGGTCCCCGTTGGCATTGAACAGCTCGTTATGCTGATCCGGTGCAATGCTTTCCGCTTCACCGGGAAAGGGAAAAAGGTCCTGCTCTGGGAAGCCCATATGCAGCTGGGCAAAAGCACACCTGCCGGTCCAGGGCAGAAACTGTTTCAGTCCCCGGCCAGAAAATTCCAACTCCCGGACCTGGAAGAAGATGGGCTGGAAGATGCCTACGACGAGATCGAACTGCTGGGATTCCCCGTTACGGTCTCCTCCTTCGACCTGCTGAAAACCTCCTTCCGGGGTGCCCTCATGGCCCGTGACCTCATGAAGAACGTCGGAAGGAAAGTAAGGATGGTCGGTAACCTGGTCACCATAAAAAACGTGAAGACCGTTAAAAAGGAGTGGATGCACTTTGCGGCCTTCCTGGACAGGGAAGGAGAATTCTTCGATACCGTCCACTTTCCGAAATCCCTGAAATCCTACCCCTTCCGCGGCTACGGGGTCTACCTTATCCTGGGTGAAGTAACCGAAGAACTGGGCTTCCCGGGCATTACCGTGGAAAAAATGGCTAAACTGCCGCTGCGTCCCGATCCGAGATACTGAGTACAGAATACCCATTGCGGTACTCCGGTGGACCGTAATCCTGGCCTGCCCGGCTTACGAAGGTTTTTTTGATATTCGCTCCCCTATCCGTAAATTTATAACTCAGATCGTTTAACGCCCGATGAAAGGATTCAGCATATCGAAGCGAGAAAATGTTAAGGAGAATATAAACCGGATCCTGTCCGAACAGATTGATTATATCCTGCAGCATTGTGAAGGAGGCGAAACGGATATTCATATTTCGATACATGAGATCCGGAAGAGTATCAAAAGGATACGTGCCGTACTTCGATTAATACGTGAAGAGATCGGCTACAGTACCTACTACCGGGAGAATGTTTTTTACAGGGATATTAACAGGGATACATCGGGCCTCAGGACACATAACGTCCTTGCACTTACCCTTGAGAACATGAAGGGGGACCTTTCCGGCACCTTCCCCGCTGAGGCACTCGATTCCCTGATTGCCTCCATCCGCTCTGAACGGGAGAAGATGCTTGCCGGGATCACCGCTGACGGGAAAACCCTGAAACGGCTTGCAGGATCATTTACCGAAGCAAGGGAGCGGGTATATGAGCTGCCTGTGGAGCAGGACGGATTCCAGGTATTTGCCGGGGGGATACACCGTATGTACAGGCAGGGAAAGGACTACCTCAACCTTGCGCAGGATGATCCTGCCGATCATCATCTCCATGACTTGAGGAAAAGGATGAAATACCTATGGTACCAGATAGAAATCATAAAACCGATCTACCCGGGTATCCTGAAAGCATATGCGGATTCCCTCGAGGGTGTTTCAGAAAAACTTGGCATTTACCATGATCTCGCGGTTTTATCACAGTTCCTGAAGGAAAATGAAACGGGACTTGAAAAGGATTTGCTGGAAACCTTGCTGGATGCATGTGAATTCAAGAAATCAGCCCTGCTGCAGGGAATTTACAGAAAGGCGGGTGCGGTCTATAGCGAAGAACCTGAACCGCTGGTACAACGCCTGGGTGAATACTGGAAGATCCATTACCGCCAGACAGAATGATTATAAATACTCAAATCCCACATGAAAAACAGAAAAAGATCCGCCTGGATACAAGCATTTGAGGAAGTTAATAATTTCATGGAACTCAACCTCGATAAATGGAAGCATATCGAGGAGATCCGCAGAACATATGATGATTTCATCAGCAACCTGAAAAAGATCAGGGATATTAAGCCGGAGCTTGAGAAGGATCTGTCGCCTGTGAAGTCGGAATTGCAGGGCAAACGGGATATTCTGGTTCAGAAATTATTCCCGGCAGGGAACATTCTGGAAGTTTATTCCCAGGACTATGCCCCGGGAAAAAAGGCTAAAATCCTGCTTTCCGGGCAGAAACGGCTTGAGTCCCTTAACAACAATGCCCTGCTTGATCACGCTGTGCTGCTTCATAAAACATGTGAAAGGCATATGCAGACATCCCCTGACAGCAACGGGAATGCAGGAACGAAAAGTACCGGCCATGACATAAAAAGATATGGCCTTACCGGCGATATGCTTGATGAACTGCATACCGCCAGCCATCAGTTCCAGTCAACACTGAAACTGAAAGATGACATCATAACCTACAGAAACAAAACACGAAGGAAACTGGAAGGGCTTATCCGGGCCAACAGGAAACTTCTCGAAAGCCGCCTGAATAAACTTATGACCGTTTTTTCCGGCACCCATCCCTCGTTTTATAATGAATACCACCGTATTAGTACAGGGAATTAAACCGCCCGGATGATTCTTTGACAGATTAAAACACGATAATATGAATAATACGGCAGAAAAACCGGGAACCTTCCTCTGGGTGCTCAGGGGACTGACCACAGTCTTCCTGCTGGGTTACCTGATTAATTTGTACGTATCTGCATTTATTGCAGAATTGTACCCCACAGGAAACCTCGCGCAGGATCTTCTGGCAGTTGGTTTAATGCTTCTGGTGGGACTGGGCTATTATCTCATGTGGATCCGGAAAGAAACGCTTGCCGGGATTGTGTTTATCGTCTGGTATGCCGCACTGTTCCCGGCTGATTACCTGATCGGCGGGGATATTTTTGATAATGCGCCGGCCCCGGGCTTACTGCTGTTTATCCTGGCGGTACTTTTACTGGCTTACCGCTTCAGCGTACGGAAAAAGCGGCAGGCATCGCCAGTTTCAGACACCTGAACCGGATCTCTACCTGCTGAACCGCCGGAAGATTGACCGGTCGGATAATTCCCGCATCCTGCGGAATCCGAAAATCCATAGAAAGGCCACATAGGGAATGAACGCCAGCAGCAGGTAGGGATGTGCGGACATCAGGATGAAATCGTATACGCCGTGGAGAAGGACAGGCATTGCCAGTGCCAGGAACAGGCGGAAGAACTTTTCCCCGGGGAAAAATTTTGCCAGTCCCGCATGGTAACCCATAATAACTCCAAAAAGGGCGTGTGCAGGTACGGCCGTAAAAGCCCGTATCAGTCCCAGTCCGGCGCCTCCATCCATCACATAAAGAATGTTCTCAACGCCTCCAAATCCCAGCGATATGAAACAGGCGTAAACGATCCCGTCAAACTTCTCGTTGAAATTCCGGTTACCCCAGAACAGGATCATAAGGGCCAGGAATTTAAAAACCTCCTCCGTCAGGCCGGCCACCACAAAGGCATTCCATGCTGCGGCAGGGTACCCGGCCAGGTACTGCAGGGGTGTCCCAAGCCAGCCTTCCACGAAAACCACGGGAATGCTGATCAGGCTTCCAGCGATGATGGCAAGCAACAGCTGGCCGAGCGGTTCCCTTTCATACTTATCCCGCAGGTAAATATAAAATGCAATGATCAGTACGGGGGCAAGTGCAATGATAATGAGATTCATAGGCTTAAACTTCCATACGAGATGCGCTGAGCACGCCCTTGATCCTTCCAAGGCGCTTTATAAGAACATCCAGGTGGCTGGTATCCTTCACAAACAGGGTAATGCTGCCTTCAAATATTCCGTCGGTGGATTCAATGGAAACAGAGCGCATATTCACGCGCAGATCCTTCGATATGGTATCCGATATCTTGCTGAGAATGCCGATATCGTCAATCCCTGTCACCCTTATGGTTGCCGGAAGGTAGATCTCCTCTCCTGTAACGGCCCACTGGGCTTTAACGATACGGTAACCGTGCCTTGATATCAACTGTGCAGCGTTCGGGCAGGATACCCTGTGGATGGTTATTCCGGCACTTACTGTCACAAATCCAAAGATTTCATCACCGTAGATGGGATTGCAGCATTTACCCAGTCTGTATTCCACTTTGTCCAGACTCTGGTCGATCACCAGGTAATCGTCCTGCCTCACCGATGAAGAAACCAGCTTTTCAACGGCCTCATCGCCGATCTCGGTGGACTTCTGGCCCCCTCCTGTGCGTTCCTTTTCCTGCAGCAGGTCCTTGACCTCCATCAGGTCAATCTTTTCGGTAGCCACAAGATAATAAAGATCCGTGGCCGTCTTCAGCCTGTAATGGCGTATCAGTTTGTTTATGTTGATGTCATCGAATTCAAGCTTCCAGTTCCGGAACCTCCGTTTAAGGATCTCGCGCCCGTTGTCGGCTTCCACCAGCCTGGCCTCCTGGAGTGCCTGCTTGATCTTTGATTTGGCCTTGGAGGTCGTGACATACTGCAGCCAGTCCTGCTTGGGCCTCTGGTTTTTAGAGCTTATGACCTCCACCCTGTCGCCGTTGGCCAGTTTGTGCCTGATGGGCACGGTCTTCCCGTTCACCCTGGCTCCCATGCAGGTCATGCCCACCTGGGAATGCACATCAAAGGCAAAGTCCAGGACACTGGCGCCCGCCGAGAACTTCCTGAGGTCTCCCTTGGGGGTAAAAACAAAGATCTCCTTATTGTAGATGCTCTGCTTGAAATCATCGATGATGTCCTCTGCGTCCGGTTCAGGGCTTTCGAGCATCTCGCGTACCCGGTTGAGCCAGGATTCCATTTCTGCACGGTCCGATCCCCCCTTGTATTTCCAGTGGGCCGCCAGTCCCTTCTCGGCAACCTCGTTCATCCTGTTCGTACGGATTTGCACTTCAACCCATTTCCCTCCGGGGATCACAACAGTGGTGTGCAGGGATTCATAACCATTTGACTTGGGAACGGAAATCCAGTCCCTCAACCGGTTCGGATTCGGCTGGTAATGGTCCGTAACGAGGGAATAAACCTTCCAGCAGTCCGATTTCTCATTCTCAGGTGAGGAATTAAGCACGATCCGGATGGCGAAAAGGTCATATACCTCTTCGAAATCCACGTTCTGCTGGTTCATTTTATTCCATATGGAATGAACGGATTTTGTACGTCCCCTGATCTCAAAATCAAATCCTTCCTCTTCCAGTTTCGTCTGTACCGGATGAATGAACTCCTGTATGAATTTATCGCGTGAGGTCTTGGTTTCCTGGAGTTTATCAACGATATCACGGTAGGCAGCG
>CBFDEE010000121.1:0-7625 GCA_965603745.1 uncultured Bacteroides sp.
GCCGAGTTGAACGCTCCCCTTTTCAGCAGCTTCAGTCCGCGAGTGGCCCATGCCTATGAACCGCTCGATATTCTCGACGATCACAATGGAATTATCCACAAGGAGCCCGAGGGAAATCACCAGTCCCGCGATAGAGATCTGCTGCAGGCCGAAACCGGCCATGTCCACAAAACCCAGCCCTATCAGTATGGAAAGCGGGATGGCAATGATCACCAGGAGGGAGGCCCTGAACCCGAGGGACAGGAATATAATCAGCCCGACCAGGAGGATCCCGAAGAAAAGGTTGCTAAGGAAGCCGTTGATACGCTTATCCACGCTTTCTGCCTGGCTGAACACAGCATGCAGTTCCGTTTCCGCAGGGAGCCCGTTTTTAAAATCCTCAACGATATGGTCAAGCTTTTCGGTTATCCTGAAGATATTATAACCCTCTTTTTGCCGGACAGCGATGTATATGGAACGGCTCCCGTTATACCTGGCAAAATAATTATTGTCCTCGTAGTCAAAATCCACTGAGGCAATGTTCTCAAGATATATGTTCCTTCCCATGTATGAACTGACAACGGTACGCCTGATCTCCTCAAGGTTCTGGTATGAACCGCTGGTCCTTATACTGAAATCCCTGCTGCCGATATCAAGGCTGCCTCCCGGGATGTTGGCGTTATTACTGAGTATGGCCCTGATTACCTGTTCAATGGAAATATACATCTGTGCCATTTTTTCAATGTCAAGGGAAACCCGTACTTCCTCATCAGGTACAGCCAGTATTTCGACGAGTTTCACTCCCGGTACCCTCTCCATCATTTTTTTCAGCTTTTCCGCTTCTCTCTCGAGGAGCGCAAATTCTGCGGTTTCAGATACAAGTGCCAGGTGCATCATGACAACGTCCGTACTGCTCCACTCCAGGATATCGATATCGTAGATCTCGTCCGGGAGGTCACTGCGGATGCTGTTCACCCGCTGGCTTACCTCATCGAATTTTTCATCCGGATCAGTATCAAAAGTAAATTCAATCGAAGTGACGAGTATTCCGTCTCGCATCGAGGTTTCCATCCGCTTGATATCATCCAGTTCATTCAGGGCTTCTTCCAGTGGAGAAGCCACAAGCTGTTCGAGATCAACGGGATTGCTTCCCGGGTATATGATGATCACGCTTGCCCCCGGAACGTCCATTGGAGGATCTTCCGACCGGGGCATGGTAAGAAATGATATCACACCCAGTATCAGCAGGAGGCTGAAAGAGGTCAGTGTAAAAGGGTAATTTCTTATCGCGAGGCCTGGTATCTTCATATACCTTATGTTACTGTTCTGTTACTGCTCTGTTTCAATGATCCTGATCCGGCTTCCTTCCCTGAGGTACTGGGCGCCTTCGACAATAATCGCTTCCCCCGTACTCAATCCGTTTCTCACAATAATTCCCCGGTCCGAAAATGATTCTATCCCTATCTTCCGGCGATGGGGACTACCATCACTTACGACGTAGACATACCCGATGAGCCCTGCTCCGTCCACCATTGACTCAAACGGAATGATGATCTTATCCTCGTCATCGCGCGGGAATAATTCCACACGGGCAATGAATCCCGATACCGGCTTTTCCGGATTCCGCAGCATCTGGACTTCAATTTCATATGTGCCGGTATAGGGATCCGCAGCCATCCCGATCTCGGATACGAGTCCCATAAATACCTCATCGCCGTATGCATCGAAAAATATCCTGGCCGAATCCAGCATGTTTACCCGGACCACATCCCGGTCTGTCAGGCTGGCCCGGACAATCCAGTCGCTCTGGGTGGATGCGAACAGGAAAACGGGATGTCCGGGAGCTATGATTTCATTTATTTCGGGAATCCTTTTAAGGATCTTTCCATCCGCCGGTGCCCTGATCGTGGAATACTGCAGGTTGAACCGTGCGATCCTGTCACTTGCCCTGGCCACTTCAAGGGCTGTTTTCGCATTCTCAAACTGTTCCAGGGTTGCCACACTGTCCCTGTACAGGTTTTCAGCCCGCCTGAAATCTCTTTCGGTCTTTCTAAGGATCAATTCAGCCTGGTGGACCTGTGAACGGATCTCCTCGAGATCCAGTTCGGCCAGCAGCTGGTCCTTATTGACGGACTGACCTTCATCTGCCAGTATCCGCTTAATGATGCCACCGGTCTTGAAACTGAGTTTGGATTCCGTTTTTGTCGACAATTTGCCGGTGCAGTGGACCGGTGCCACATATCTTGAAGTGCTGATATGCTGGATACGTACCCCAACCGCGGGAACGGACGACTCCTGCTTCTGGTCGCTCTTGCAGCCTGATGCAAGCAGCAGGATGGACATGCCGGCGACAAGGATGTTTGTTGTTTTTATATACTGATCCATTTTCATCTTATTATTCTTCTAAAGGGTACAGGCATGCCGTTCTTTCCAGGCCGGCATATTTTATATGATAATCGTACTGGCTGATGATTAGGTTCTCCTCTGCATGAGTCATGACGGTCCGTGCATCAATAAATTCTATAAGTGATGCCTGTCCCTCCCTGAATTTACGGTCCACCACGCGATACGCACTGCTGGCACTCTGAAGCAGTTTTTCCGATGCCCTGATTGATTCAGCGGAAGCGAGCAGGTCATAGTAAGACTCAAGGGCCTGAAGGTACACATGCTTTTCAGTTTCCTCGATCTGTGCAGCCCGGAGTTCCCTTTCAATTTTTGCTTCCCCGATCTTTGCCTTTTTCTCGAAACCATGAAAGATATCCCAGTGCATTACAAGGGATGCGAAAACATAATCCTGCCTGTGGTTAAATTCGTAATTCCTTCCCTGGAATCCATAGTCCACCGCGGCATATAAACTTGGTATCCGGTCCATCCGGTTCATACTCAGGTGGTCGTCCGCGACCTTTGAATAGGATCTGAGCATGTCCAGCTCTTCCCTGTTCCCGACAGCATACGAGGTGAGGCTGCTGAGCCCCGGCAACTCAGGGATGGAATCGTATACTGCATCCGGTACAATATCCGATTCGAATGGCCGGTTCAGCAGGAAGTTAAAGTAAGCTGCGGCAACCTGGTTGTTTTTTCTTGCCATCGCCGCCTGCTGATCCAGTTTGCTGAGTTCCGCCCTTGAGCGGTACACATTATCAATGGTTACCCTGTCATTCTGATACAGTCTTTCGTTGACCCTCACATTTTCCTGTAACAGGTCCCTTGTTTCATCCAGTAGCTCCAGGAGACTGAGCGTTTTCAGATAATTGAAGTACCCGGTTTTAATATCCGCAACCAGCTGTCGCTGGAAGGCCATTGCATCCACCTTCACGGCATGGCTCAATTCCCGCTTGATGCGTGAGTTATAATAGATTTTCGGATCGATGATGGGCTGAACCAGGCTAAGCTTGGTTTCATGCTCCGTGGGACGGTAAAAAGCAAATTCCATATTTTCAATGTCAGGGAACTGTTCCTGTCCCAGTAAAAGATTAAGGGACTGGTATACAGGGTTCAGCATCGTCCCAACCGGGAATTCAATTAGCCGGCCGCCTTCGGCCGCCGAATACCGCATGTTAACGCTTATGTCAGGATAAAATAATGATCTGGCCTGCTTAAGGACCTGCAGGCTTTTCTGGTAATTAACTTCCTTCTGATGCAGGGCAAGGTTATTTTCAAGTCCCGCCCGGATATAATCTTCGAGCGATTTTTCCTGTCCCGCCACCCTGCCGCAAATACAACAGGAGAAAAGGACTAATACAAGGCTAGCTGTTCTCATTAATCTCGGATTTAATACTGTTCAGCTCAGGAGGGGATACCCGCCCCTGCGGTGCCATTACCACTCTTCCTCCGCTGCGGTCCCATTCCGCCGAATGAAACCAGCTCCAGGTGTGTCTGAAGGATCTCATCGGCTTTAAGGTCGAATATCTCATACAGATCAGACTTGTTGTTCAGAACGATCAGTACCCCGAGCATCTGTGACCAGAGGGTGGCCGAGAATACTTCCGGGGAAAGATCCTCCCGCAGGGACCCGTCGCTGATGCCCCTCTGCACCTCCTGGCTGACCAGAGCCAGGGGTGATTGCTCCTTCAGGTAAACCTGGATCTGCTTATAATCGATGTTCAGGTCGTTCATGCGGCTGCTCTCAAAATGCATAAAGAGTTTGAAGTAATCCCTGTATTCCCTCGAAAAACGGACGAAAGAACCGGCCAGTGTGAGCAGGTTGGTGTAACCGTCACTCTCATCCGACAGGTTTTTATTCATTATTCCCATCAGGATATCTGAACCGCGCATGAATATTGCAAACTGCAGGTCATCCCTGCTCCTGAAATACAGGTAGAGCGTCCCCTTGCTTAATTCGGCTTCTGCTGCAATATCATCCATCGTCGGACTATCAAACCCACGGCTGAAGAATATTCTCTCCGCTGCATCAATGATATCACTCCTCCTCTGCTGTTTCTCCCTCTCTTTACGTTCGGCAATTCCCATAAAACTGACTTTTGGTAATTAAATTAGCGATATACTATATTATGACTCTTGGTCATTCATTAAACAAAAGTATAACAAAACAATTATTAATTCCAAATAAAAACAGGTAAAATCAGCCGGAAGCAGGAATTGTATGGTCCCGGGAGTCGGAAGCCGTCAGGAAATAATTATTCTATTTATTGTACCGCCGAGTCACGAAGTCCCAGTCCACCACATTCCAGAACGCCTCTATGTAGTCGGTTCTGCGATTCTGGTATTTCAGGTAATAGGCATGTTCCCAGACATCGATGGTAAGCAGCGGGAAACCCTGCACTTCGGCTACATCCATGAGTGGATTGTCCTGGTTCGGGGTTGAAGTAACCGCCAGTCCCCCGTCGGTTTTCACCAGCCAGGCCCAGCCCGATCCAAATCGTGTGGCTGCGGCGGCGGAAAAAACTTCACGGAACTTCTCGAAACTGCCAAAGTTCTTCTCAATGGCTTTCAGCAGGTCTCCGGCCGGTTCACCGCCTCCCCTGGGAGATAAGCCTTTCCAGAATATCTTGTGATTGTAATATCCGCCCCCGTTATTCCGTATCCC
This sequence comes from uncultured Bacteroides sp., assembly GCA_965603745.1. GTDB lineage: Bacteria > Bacteroidota > Bacteroidia > Bacteroidales > SM23-62 > SM23-62. Next base: position 5,027 of record CBFDEE010000121.1, read on the forward strand.
ATCGGGTTGCTGGCTGACCTTGCTGAAAATTTCCTTGATCCCCTTATCTTCCAGTCCCTCGCTGATGACGGCAGCATTAAATTTACGGGTATACCCGGCATGATGCATGCTGTGATGTATCTCCATTGTAACGGCATCGATATGGGGTTCCAGTGCATCATAGGGATAAGCCAGTTCCGGCAATTTATAATGGTCCTCACCGGAATGGATACCGGCTGACGTCCGTGCAGCCTGAATGGTCCCGGGAATGCTTCCGGCCAGAATACCGCCTGCACCTAAAATGGCACTGTTTTTTAAGAAAGTACGCTTGTTCATCTTTATACCTTACATGATTTCGGAAGCAAAGATAAGGTTTTTTCGGCATCTATTCATATTCATTATAAATAAGAAAAGATACAGGCCTGCACTTTTAACTTTTTATTAAGTATTTTTGGTGAAACTGGAAACCTGCAAAACCTGATTGGCGTATCTGAGGCCATACGTGGATTTCAGGGGAGCCGGATTTCAGATAAAAAGATTTTATCAAATATTTAACAGAAATCCCTAAAAACAGTGCAACCATTCATGGATTGCCCGGGTCTTACCGATAGTTAAAAACATGCTGGATGAGAAGGAAATAATTGAAGGATGTTGCCGGAATGACAGGAAAGCCCAGAAAGCCCTGTATGAGCAGTATGCTTCGATGCTGCTCGGGGTATGCATCCGGTATTCCGGGAGGAGGGATGAAGCAGAGGATATTCTGCAGGATGGACTGATAAAGGTTTATTTCAACATAAAGGATTTTGCAGGTAAGGGATCTTTTATAAACTGGATGAAGAAAATCATGGTTAACACAGCCATAACACATTATCACAGGAACCTGAAGCATCATTATCATCAGGATATTGAAGATATCAGGGAAACGGACATTGAAGGAGCATCCTTTAATACGGCTGATTTTACCCGTGAAGAATTGTTCAGTGTAATTAAGGACCTGCCCCATGGTTACAGGATAGTGTTTAACCTGTATGCCGTCGAGGGTTATAAGCATAAGGAAATAGCAGAAATGCTTGAGATTGATGTTAATACATCAAAATCACAATATTCCAGGGCCAAGGGACTGATCCGCAAAAAACTGGGATCACTCAAGAAAACAGCAATGAAGGCAAATGAGCAGGAATGACCTGAATATGGAAGATTTGTTTCGCAGCCAGATGGAATCTTTTAAAATGGATCCGTCAGCAGGATTATGGCAGAAAGTCCATGCGAAAATACTCTGGAAGCAATTCTTCAGCTTCAGTTTCCAGACATTTAACGTATACTATCTTGCCGCTGCTTTATCTCTGGCCGGAATCGGAACCTATGCATGGCTCTCGGATCCCGGCTCACAGGATGCTGAACAAACCATGCAGACAATTGAGCAAGCTGATACCGGCATTCCCTCTGAGCCGCAATACGAAGCCGCCGAACCGCACCCCGGTGAACAGGTTGAAACATTGACAGGCGATAAGAAGGAACAGGTTTACGACGTAGAAACGGGCATTGCTGAAGATGATCCTGCCGGGCAAAAGGAGACAGAAAGCGTAGCAGACGGCACCCTGTCCTCTGAACAGAACCCCGAAGAGGCTGCCGTGCCGGCATCCGAGGCCTCATCCGGTATCCAGACAGTAAAGAAATCCCAATCCATCGTGGTCAGGGCAGATTTCAGCCCAAGTCAGGCAAGCGGCTGTTCACCTCTTGCCTTAAGTTTTGAGAATCTGTCGGAAAATGCCGTCCAATACAGCTGGATCTTCAGTGACGGCGGGAGTTCCACCGAAAAGGATCCTTCATACGTATTCGATGAACCGGGGGAATACCCGGTACTTCTTAAGATTACGGGGATGGATGGACTTGAATACAGCACCCAGCAGACCATTACCGTATTCGAGACCCCTAAGGCACTGTTTGAAATGGACGATGAGGTGGACCTCTCCAGCAAGCAGCCTGTATACTTCTATAATTACTCACGCGGTGCCGAGTACTATGAATGGGACTTCGGTGACCAGCAAAAATCAGAACTTGCAGAGCCCGTACATTATTATGATAATCCAGGAAGCTATAATGTCAGGCTGAAGGCCTGGACAGCCAACCAGTGCTATGACTCCCTGGTTATCCTCAATGCTTTTACGGGTACAGACAGCGAAATAAGGTTCCCGAACGCATTTACCCCCAACATGACGGGTCCAACAGGAGGGAATTACGAGGTAAATGACATCAGCAATATAGTATTCCACCCGGTGGTTTCGGGAGAACTGATCGAATACCAGCTGAAGATCTTTAACCGCCGGGGATTGCTGATATTCGAGAGCAATGATGTCTTCACGGGATGGGACGGTTATTACCAGGAAAAGCTTTCAGGACAGGCAGTCTACATATGGAAAGCCCGGGGAAAATTCAGCAACGGCAAGACATTTGTAAAAAGCGGAGACGTCACCCTTATCAGGCAATATTAGGCTAATCCCGGGTCCCCCCGGTTACGCAGCCTTCTCCCCTTTCTATCACTTCAGGATCTGATCCCCCTTCTGCTCATGTACAAGCAGATGTTTCACGAACACTGATACAATAAGTCCGGTGCTCAGCC
>CBFDEE010000122.1:0-7623 GCA_965603745.1 uncultured Bacteroides sp.
GGATCCCGGCGGCCAGCACTTCTTCGATCAGAAGCTCCAGGAAGGACTTCTCTTCTCCTTCCTTGTCGATCAATGTCTGGAGCGGTAGTTTTCTCTGGTCGGGGCCGGCAGCCGTAATGACTGCTTTCTGTACTTTCATGGGGTTCTGGATTAAACCTTTAATTTCAGCATTTTTTTCTTACCGGAAAAATTATTTTCTCCCTTTGCCGGTGGAGCAGGCATGCTGGCCAGAATGGTTAGGATCGCACACGGGATTAAATCTGTATTTGTATATTTAACAGGCAATACTAATTCAATACAAATGACCGGTCTTAAGGGAATCATCCCTCCCCTTCCAACCTCATTCCAAGAAGATGAAGAACTGTATCCTGAAAAGATCCGTGAAAACATAGGGCAATTGCTGAAACATGAACTGGCAGGTATCCTGGTCCTTGGGTCAAACGGTGAACTGGTCATGTTGTCCGAAGCGGAAAAGGAGAAGGTCTATGCCACAGCACGTGAAGCAATACCTTCGGAGAGGATTATGATAGCAGGGACAGGGGGACAGTCAACGCGTGAAACCATGCAGCTTACAAAACTTGCAGCCCGGCAGGGTGCGGATGCGGCCCTTGTGCTGAATCCTTTCTATTACAAGGGACTGATGAGTTCCAAAGCGCTGAAAAGACACTATCATGAAGTGGCGGAAGATTCGAATATCCCTGTTATCATCTATAATATGCCTGCCAACTCAGGGATAGACATGAACGCTGATACCATCCTCGGCATTGCTGAACACCCGAATATCATCGGCCTGAAAGATTCAGGCGGAGACATAGCAAAGATGGAGGACATCATCCATCAGGCTCCTGATGGATTCCGCTTGCTGGCCGGTTCGGCGGGATTCCTTCTCCCGGCACTGGAGGCCGGGGCTGCAGGAGGCATACTTGCCCTGGCCAATATACTGCCCCGGACATGCCTGGATATCATGGATGCTTTTACCAGGGGGGAAATGGAATCTGCCCGGAAGATCCAGCAATCAGTAATCCAGCTGAACACTGCCGTTACCCGTAAATGGGGCATTCCGGCGCTGAAGGCTGCCATGGACCATGTGGGACTTTACGGAGGACCCGCACGAAGGCCCCTGTCAGCTTTGCTGGCACCACAGAAAGAGGAATTACTGGCGCTCCTGCCCTGATCAGCGGATCTTGATCTTTGTGACTGCGATAATGGTTTCCGTAGTCGTGGTACTCATATATCCCGCAGATTCTACAGTTTTCTTGGAGGCATTGCCGGTGGTGTAGATCCTGTCCTCCGTTCCATTGAGGGCTATTCCTCCGGGGTAGGTCAATTGCAACGTTGTAGTCCTTATTAAAGACATCTCCCTGGTTTTGCCATCCTCGATCCACTCCGTATTACCGTTCTTGTCTGTTTTGGCGACAAAAGGCCCCCTGCAGCTTTCCCCGTTGAATGTTCCCTTTTTAAAGGAAAACCAGCCATACAAATAGGTATTACCCTCAGAATCCGCTTCCAGTCCCGTTACTGAAGATGATACCTTGCTTGAGACTGTTCGCACCCATTGGGCATTGCCGTCAGGTGACAGGGAAGCAAGGAATACATTCCCCAGGTCTATATCCTTCTGGATCGCATCGGATTCAACAGTAATGTCATCAAACTTTGCATTATTGCAGAATTTTCCGGCGATATAAACATTGCCTGCTTTGTCCACATCCACAAAGGAGGCAAACTCGATATCCGTGGCCCCGGCAGCAGGATCCCAGGGTTTTCCGCTGCCAAATTGCTTCAGCCATATGGTTTTTCCCAGGGGATCCAGCTTCAGGACAAGAATATCCTGCAGGCCGTTAGCCTTGATCTCCTTTCCTTCAAAACTGGTAAACGCGCCGAAGTTCCCGGAAAGGTAGAGATTCCCTTCAGGTCCCAGTGAGAGATCCATGAATGCCATGCCCATCCCACAAAGCCTTTTCCACAGGAGGTCCCCCGCAGAGCTTAGTTTTAAGACAATGGTATGCATCCCTGTATAAAAGTCATCGGCAGTAATTTCAATATCCTCATAATAAGCCTTCCCGAGATATCGCTTTTCTATCGGGAGGGCGGGATCATCCTTCCAGTCGTCATACATGCCCACTACGCTGGCAGTCATAATTATATTTCCGTCAGCGTCAGATTGAACAGCATATGCTTTACATGAGCCTGGGTATGCGGAATAATAGTTGCCTCCATGCTTTACCCAGAGAAAATCTCCATCCGGGCTGTACTTTGCGATAAAAAACCCGGTTTTGGCTTTTGGTTCAATAACAGTGCTTTCCCCGAAAGTGGTTTTATCCTCAAAGGACCCGACCACATAGACATTCATATCGGCATCCGTGCAGATATTGTTTGCCGTAATATTTCCAAAACCTGATATTTGAGTCCCCCATAGCACATATTCCCCGTCGGGATCAATTTTGGCGATGAAAGCATCCGTCGGACCGGTTTTGTTCTTGCTTTTCAATACGGTTGACCCGAACATGATATTGTCCGTGAAATTCGCCATTATATAGAAGTTATTCTCCCTGTCGGTACAGACCCTGTGGTCTGCCGAGACCTGGGCGGCACCGTCGGTTACGGTCTTTACCCATTCTGTTTTCTGGGCCAGGCATGATATGGAAATCAGCAGGCCTGACAATGCCAGTATTAGTTTTGTTTTCATGATTGGTATGTTACCTTTTATCAGGCTTGGCTGTTTCTTCCTTCAACCATTTACCCAGCTTGTTAGACAGAGCAACCATAATATTCGCATAGCCATCCGTTTCAACATTGCCGGCAGGATCCTCTGTATCTTTTACATTTTCACCTATCGGTAAGCGGTATGAACCATACAGATTGCCTTTACGGTAAAGGACTCCTTCCTTGGCACCCGGCTCGAGAGATATTGGATTGGGTCCGAACATGACCATGGTGACATACATGATATCAGATCTTGTAACACTCTGATACATGATGCTGTTGTTGATCATGAGCACAGCATCCACATCCAGTCCCTTGCACAACTCATATCCGAACTGCTCATAGATGTCCTTCTTCGTAAATTGAAGCAAATAATATACGTAAGCTTTTGCAGATTCCTTAAAGAAAGGAGCTTCATACTTGGGCAGGATATAGCGGTATCCTTCGGCTGCAGTCCGGACAAAAGAAGCGGTTGGTCCCAGCTTATTGAGAATATCATCCTTGGCATAATAATCAAATTCCATGTTATAACCTTTTTTCTCATCCGTATCCAGGAACTCATCAGGGGTCAGCAGTTCCATCCCGTATTCGGCAAATGTTTTCTTGAGGGGCTCAATGGCTACGCCATGATAGGCATTGACAATCATTTTTACATAACCCTCCATCGTAGAAACAGTTTTGAAAGAAGTATTACTTGCATTCGACGTCGAGTAACCGGGATCGGTAATGGCAAAAGAAATCAGGGCTACCTTTTTCGGTGGAGCACCCAGGGCCGGATAATAGGGAGCATATCCTTTTCCGTTTTTTCCCCTTTCAAGGTGGAAGTCCAGTTTGGCTTGTTTTTCAAGCTTTGCAGGATCAGAAGTGGCCTTTTCAAATTTGGATTGCGCATTGGCAATGCTGAATACAAACAGCAGGCATAGCAGGACTGGAGCGATTTTTTTCATGGTTCAGCGGTTTTTGTGATTTAAGGTTTGATTGAACTTTTCAAGATAATAAAAATAAGTCCCTGAAATCAAATGTATTGACCAACCCGCTGTTTTTGTTTATAGATGCCTGATGATCTTAGGTGACTTCCAGGACTATTATGGTATCCGTAATATCCTGATCAATCTCAGGAAGGGTCAGGATGATGCCGTCTTCATGCAGGCTGTATGATACCTCTTCACCATTCTCGAAAACCGTGACTTTTTCTACGTTCTTCCCTCCCAGTGGTACGAAAATGACCCTGTCCTCCGCTTCCAGGATGTGGACGTAGATCTTATTATCCTTAACGGTAGTCACACCCCAGGTTCTGGCTCCGGCGGGACCTCCGCGTGTGCCGTAAATGGTCTCGCCGTATTTCTTCATCCATTCGCCCATTTCCTTCAGGGTCTCCACGTTTTCCGGCTGGATCTTCCCGTTGGGCATTGGTCCCGTGTTGAGGAGCAGGTTGGAGTTCTGTCCCGCGGCCCTTATAAGCATGTGAAGCAGCCGGCGCGTGCTCTTGAAGCCGGTGTCCTTAATATTAAATCCCCATGAACCGTTCATTGTTTCACAGGTTTCAAGCGGCAGCTCTCCTATCCCTGTCTGGTTGAATCCCATGGTGTTCTGTCCGGGCAGGTCCCGCTCGAACATCTGGAAATCCTCTCCGGGGATCGGCATCATATGATGGTTGCTCCCTATCAGGGCCTGTGCTTGTATACTGTGGATCATCTCATATGTCTCTTCAAGTCCCCAGGCAGCATCCCGCTTGTCCCACATTCCGTCGAACCAGACCCCTCCTATCTCGCCATAGTTCGTCAACAATTCTTTCAACTGGGCATTCATATAGTCGATATAGCTGTTCCATTCCCCCGATTCCTCCCTGCCTGTATGGTTACCCGTATTGCCACGCGGGAAATAGTTCGGGTGATGCCAGTCCACCTGGGAATAATAAAAGAACAGCCGGATACCCTGCCGGTCGCATTCCTCCTTCAGCATCCCGATAATATCCTTCCCGTAAGGAGTGCGGTCGGCAATATCATAATCAGAAACATCCGAATTATACATGGCGAACCCGTCATGATGCTTCGAGGTGATGGTAATGTATTTCATGCCCGCTTCCCTGACAATGGATACCCATTCGGCAGGGTTAAAATCAATGGGATTGAAAAACCCGGGCAGTTTTTCATACTGGTCCCTTGTCAGTTGTTTGTCATCCATGATCCATTCGGCAATGCCGTAATCACCGCCCCCTCCCATGACGGAATAGACGCCCCAGTGGACGAACAGGCCGAATTTTGCATCCTGGAACCATTCCCGGGCTTCCAGGTTGGATTCCGAGGGCTGGTATCCGGACTGGCCGGCCAGGTTTATAAATGCAGTTAGCAGCAGGGAGAAGCAAATGGACTTTTTCATTTTTTCCGATTTAGAATTGTTCGATGATTTACCTGTATTAAAAATATTAATTAATAACGAATCCTTACGTAAATGTTTGTTATATGCACAAATAAATATTGTCATTACATTTAATCAGACATAATCATTTTGTAGTTTGCCTTTTTTTATCAGTTAAAAATCCATCCATGAAAACACCGGAAATATTCCGTTGCATCGCCATCGATATGGGTGCCAGCAACATACGCATCATGAAGGGGGAAGTCTCTTCTTCCGCTCTGGCTTACGAAGAGATATACCGTTTCACGAACACCATTGTTGAGAAGGGCGGACACGAGCGCTGGGACATGGAGCATATTCTCCGGGAGATAATCATGGGGATCGGAAAGGTATTGTCGGAAGGCGACCGGATAGCCAGCATAGGTGTGGATGCCTGGGGAGTGGATTTTATACTGCTGGATGCGGACGGTGAACCGCTGGAATGCCCGGTTGCCTACCGGGATAAAAGGACCTCCGGGATGGAAGAGAAATGGCGGGGCCTGATGAGCAGGGAAGAAACATTCCGGCGGACGGGCATCAATTTTTACATTTTCAATACCCTGTTCCAGCTCCTATCGATGAAGGACAGCGAATTGCTGGCAAAATCTTCTCGCCTGCTTTTTCTACCGTCCTATGTATTGGCGGAATTATGCGGCAGAGGTTTGAATGAACTGACGATCTCCTCAACCTCCCAGATGCTGAATGCCGGTTCAGGCAAATGGGATCCGGATATTCTTCAAAGGCTCGGTATCACTGCAGATCTCCCTGGCAAGGTTTGCATTCCAGGCACCCTTCTGGGGAAAGTGAAGCACTCCGGTCTGGGGATGCAGGACACCGAGGCAATAGCCGTCTGTGCACATGATACCGCCTCGGCAGTCGTATCGGTTCCCTTTGGAGATGATTCTTCGGTTTTCATATCAACGGGGACCTGGTGCATCGTCGGTATGGAACTCGATAACCCGATACTTTCCTCAGAAGCGCTGGAAAAGGGCTTTACCAATGAAAGGGGTTATGGGGGGACCTACCGTTTCCTGAAGAACATCGTCGGATTATGGCTGGTGCAGGGCCTCATGAAAAGTCTTGAGGCGGGGGACGATTATTCCGGGATTGAAACCCTGGCCCGGGAGTATGAGCAGGCCGGGCATCTGATTGATCCTGGCGATCCCGTTTTTTATAATCCTGAAAATATGAAGGAGGCTTTTGACGAATACCTTCTCAGGACGGGACAGGACCTTCCTTCCGCACCCGGAGGATACTTCCGCGCTGCCTATGACAGCCTGGTGTTTTCCTTTCGCAGCCATATTGAGCAGATCGAGAAAATGACGGGCCGGGTCATTAACACCATACACCTGATCGGTGGAGGGTGCCAGTCAGATTACCTTAGCCGGCAGACCGCCAGGATCTGCAAACGCAGGGTGGTAAGTGGTCCCGTCGAAGCCGCCACTGCAGGCAATATCCTGGTCCAGGCCATTGCCATGAACATTATCCCCGACCTGGACAATGCCAGGCAGCTGGTGCGGAAAACAATGCTGATAAGCGATTCGGACCCCGGGGAAACGGACCGGGAAGAAGAAGAGTCCTACAGGAAATTCCTTGAACTGACCGGTGAACATTAATAGTTGCCCCGGGCTGCTATCCTTGCCCCGGATCATGCCAGCCACCTTTTGGTGTTCCGGACCTGTACAGTACTATTTGTAAAGGGGACCGTAATTTTCACAGGCACGATAATCCGATCCTTCCGCTTCCATTCCGAAAGCCGACCATGCACCGGGCCTGAATATCTTTTCCGGTTCAACATTATGCATGCATACCGGGATCCTGAGCATGGATGCCAGGGTGATCAGGTCCGCCCCGATATGGCCGTATGCGAATGCACCGTGGTTTGCCCCCCAGTTCGCCATTACCGAATATACATCCCTGAATGCGCCATCGCCTGTGAGACGGGGTACAAACCAGGTGGTCGGCCAGGTGGGATTGGTCCTTTCATCCAGGATGCCATGTACCTCATCCGGCAAGTCTACGGTCTGTCCTTCGGCTATCTGCAGTACGGGTCCCAGTCCCCTGACAATATTCACCCTGCTCAGGGTAATGGGCATATGCCCCACAGTACGGAAGGTGGAAGAAAAACCCCCTCCCCTGAAATACTCTGTAACCGCAGCTCCCCAGGTAGTATTGTCAAGGCATTTCCGGACTTCCTCATCATTTATCTCCCACCAGGGCTTCATCGCAGGTTTGCCGTCAATGGTTTGCTGTCCGCTGCCGTCAAGGGCGGAAGGCCCGGAGTTGATCAGATGAATGAATCCGCTTGCCGCATCCCCTGTCAGTGTATGTCCCGTGACCCTTTTTACCGCATCCGGGCTCCAGTAGGTCCGGACATCCGAAAAGACCTGAGCAGCACCGGTCAGCAGGTGCCCGAACAGCATGACCACCCCGTTAAGGCTGTCGTTCTCGGTGGCCAGCATATGGGGTTGCCTTATACCGTTCCAGTCAAATGAGGAACACAGGATGGCTTCCATGAAATCA
>CBFDEE010000123.1:0-7610 GCA_965603745.1 uncultured Bacteroides sp.
ATACTTCTGGGCAATAAGCAAAAAATCAGGAAATTAATCAGGGAAAACAACCTGGACCTTGAGGAAGTAACCATCGTCGATCCTCTCGGAGAAGAAGAAGCTGACCTGAGAAATGAATTTGCCAGGTTATTATCGGGAAAAAGGCAGCGTAAGGGGCTGACCCGGGATGAGGCACTCGAGCTTATGTACCAGCGTAATTATTTTGGTAACATGATGGTGGAAACGGGGCAGGCGGATGCCTTTCTCAGCGGGATGACCAGTAAATACTCGGATACCATCCGGCCGGCCCTGCAGATTATCGGGGCGAACAATCCTCAGGATCATATCGCGGGACTCTACATACTCATGAGCAAGAAAGGCCCGATATTCTTTGCAGATACTACCGTTAACATTCAGCCCAGTGCCACCACTCTGGTGGATACTACGTTGCTGGTCGCTAAAGAGGTCAGGAAATTCAATATGGAGCCCCACATAGCCATGCTGTCCTACTCGAATTTCGGTTCGATTCGATCCGGAAGTCCCAGCCGTGTGCATGAAGCGGTCAGCATCCTGCACCGTGACCATCCGGATCTGATTGTGGACGGGGAGATCCAGGCCAACTTTGCCATAAACAAGGAACTCCGGATGAAGAAGTTCCCCTTCAACAAGCTCCAGGACATGGAGGTGAACACATTTATATTTCCCAATCTAAGCTCAGGGAATATCTCCTATAAATTGCTGCAGGAGCTGGCAGGAATGGAAGTGATCGGTCCCATTCTAGTAGGCATAGGTAAACCCATACATGTCCTGCACCTGGAGAGTTCCGTCCGCGAGATTGTCAATATGACTGCAATAGCTGTAATCGACGCTCAGGGTTTTGCGGACGAGAAATAGACTTCACTCAGCTTCATATCAGTACGCTCTGCGTATGAGCCTTACTGTCTGAGTTCCAAAGGAACGAGTTGTAAACCCTGATAGAACGGTTAATATCAGTATGCTCTGCGTATGAGCGTTACTGTCTGAGTTCCGAAGGAACGAGTTGTAACGCGAAAGAACAGAGCATACTGATATTAACCTGAGAGAAATTACTATTTTAGTGGGGCATACCTAAGACACTAATCATGTATGAATTCATCACCGGAGATATTGTCGAAAAGACACCCACATACATTGTACTGGAAACAGGGAATGTAGGGTATTACATTAACATATCCCTGTTTACCTATTCCCTGCTTCCCGGTCAGAATCCCTGCCAGCTTTTCCTTCACCAGATCGTCCGTGAAGACGCCCATATCCTGTTTGGTTTTATCAACATAGAAGAACGGGAAGTTTTCCGGCAACTGATTTCTGTTTCGGGAATCGGTGCCAACACGGCAAGGCTTATCCTTTCGTCGCTGGCTCCGTCGGAAATTGAACAGGCTATCAATGAAGGAAACGTTGCAGTCCTTCAGGGAATTAAAGGGATCGGGGGAAAATCTGCACAGAGGATCATTGTTGACCTGAAAGGAAAGATCACCACACAGGCCGAAATGGGCCAATTAATCCCCGAACTGAGCAATACTCTGCGATATGAAGCGTTATCTGCTTTAGTTAATCTTGGTTTTGCCAGGAAGACTGTAGAGAAGGTGCTCGATCAGATCCTCCGGGGGGATGATGAGCTTTCTGTGGAAAAGCTTATCACAGAGGCTCTGAAAAGGCTGTAGTTAACTAACCACCATCGGCCTGCTGCTTGAAGAGGGATATCAAATACATCGCTGTTCCCATGCTAGTCTTCGGCCTTTTCCTGGGAACCATATCCGTGGTTTGGGGACAGGGAGACAGCACAAATCTCAGGTATTCGTTCAGGGAAGATCCCGGTGCCGTGGTTTCCGATGTGGGGAATATTTCTCCGCTCTACCTGAGCAATCCATCAAATATTGAATCTGACATCCTCTACGATCCCGAAACAAACTCCTATGTATTCTCTGAGAAAATTGGCCGTTTTAACTACCGCCCGAGCAGGGTAATGGGCTTTGATGAATACAGGAACTTTGAAATGTCGCAGGCCAAGCAGCAGTACTGGTCCCAGCGCAGGGCAGGTGACAACCTTGAAACCCAGGCCTCCTTCATACCCACGATCAATGTAGGGGGAGAGGCTTTTGACCGTGTATTCGGAACGAACACCATCAACATCATCCCGCAGGGTTACGCGGAACTGATCTTTGGATTCAATATGTCAAGGATCGATAATCCCACCCTAACGGAGAAACTGAGGAGGACACCCTCGTTTACTTTCGAGGAAAAGATCCAGATGAATGTTACCGGGACCATCGGTGACAAGATGAAGCTGGGATTCAATTACAACACGGAAGCGACCTTCGAATTTGAGAACAAGACCAAGCTGGAATATACCGGTAAGGAGGACGAGATCATTAAAAAAATCGAGGCCGGCGATGTTACCCTGCCGCTCTCCGGATCACTCATCCAGGGAAGCCAGAGCCTCTTCGGGCTGAAAACCGACCTGCAGTTCGGGAAACTTTCCGTGGTTTCGGTTTTTTCACAGCAAAAGGGTGAAACATCGGTCATTGATGTCCAGGGCGGCGCCCAGATCAGTGATTACGAGATCAATGCCGACGAATACGATGCCAACAGGCATTTTTTCCTGTCTCATTATTTCAAGGATAATTATGACCGTGCCCTGGCCAGCCTGCCGGTTATCAGTACCGGTATCAACATAACCAAAATAGAGGTCTGGGTAACTAATAAAACAAGCAATTTTGAAGATTCCCGGAACATTCTTGCGCTGATGGACCTGGCCGAATCCCAGACGAATATCTACGGAACCGATTACTGGTCACAGGTACCGGGACAGATGGGTGACTGGCCCCGCAATGCACTGAATACACAGTACAGGGACATGACAAGTACTTATTCCGGTGTCCGTAACATCAATCAGATAGCATCCGTTCTGAGTCCCCTGCTTCCGGGATTTGCTCCGGGACAGGATTACGAGAGGATCGAAAACGCGAGGATGCTGTCTTCCCGTGAATTCACCCTGCACAGGAAACTGGGTTATATCTCCCTGAACTCCGCCCTGAATTCCGATGAGGTTCTTGCCATAGCCTACGAATACACCCTGAACGGAAAAACTTTCAAGGTCGGGGAATTGTCCTCCGACGGTGTCTCAGCTCCTGGTACCCTGATCCTTAAATTACTTAAGGGCACAAACCTGACCCCGCAGCTTCCTACCTGGGAGCTCATGATGAAAAACATTTACTCCATTGGCGCCTTCCAGGTAAATCCCGACGAATTTATCCTGGAGGTACTGTACAATGACGACAAAACCGGGACTACCATCAATTACCTTCCTGAAGGTGAGATCAAGAACAAGATCCTTATCAGGGTACTTAACCTGGATAATCTCAATGACCAGCTTGATCCCGTACCGGACGGCCGCTTTGATTTTATAACCGGCATTACCATCAATCCGACAAACGGGAGGGTGATCTTTCCGGTTCTCGAGCCATTCGGCTCCTACCTGGAAGATAAGCTCAAGGATCCTGTAGCCATTGAGAAATATGTGTTCAATGAGCTGTATGATTCAACCAAAACGGTAGCTTCCCAGATCGCAGAAAAAAATAAGTTCATTATTGCCGGGACCTACAAGTCCTCCAGCAGCTCCGAGATCATGCTGAATGCCATGAATGTTCCCCGCGGATCCGTTGTGGTTACCGCAGGAGGAAGACAGCTCACGGAGAATGTAGATTACACCGTTGACTATGCTGCGGGAAGGGTTACCATAATTAACCAGGGACTCCTGGAGTCTGGCACACCGGTCAGGATCTCGCTGGAAAGCACATCCCTGTTTGCCATCCAGACAAAAACCCTGGTCGGGACGCACCTGGATTACCGGATATCCGATGATTTCCGGCTGGGAGGTACGGTCATGAACCTTACGGAAAGGCCTCTTACACAGAAGGTCAACATAGGGGATGAACCCATATCCAATACCATCTGGGGAATAGACGGGTCCTATCGCACAGAGTCCCAGTTTCTTACAACCCTTATCGATGCCATTCCCCTGATATCCACCCGTGAACCTTCCAACATTACCCTTACCGGTGAATTTGCCCACCTGATACCCGGCCATTCAAAGGCCATCAAAAAAGAGGGGACAGCCTACATAGATGATTTTGAAGGCAGCCAGACTTCAATCGACATGAAAAATTTTGCCGCCTGGGTATACGCCAGCACACCTGTCGGCAGGTTCCCGGAAGGAATCATGGTCAATGACCGTTCATACGGGTACAGGCGGTCAAAATTCGCATTTTACGTGATCGACCCTCTCTTCCTCAGGAATAATTCCCTTACCCCGCCCCATATCAAGAACGATCCCGGCTCGCAGTCAAGCCATTTCGTAGAGGAAGTATTTGAAACGGATATCTTCCCGAACAAGGAAAATCCCAGTGGTGTACCGACCAATATTTCTGTACTGAACCTTGCCTATTATCCAAGCGAGAGGGGCCTGTATAACTATTCCCCGGCTGTTGATGCCAGCGGCAGCCTTCTGAATCCTGAACAGAGCTGGGGCGGTATGATGCGTGAGATCATGACCAATGACTTCGAAACATCCAATGTCGAGTTTATCGAATTCTGGCTGATGGATCCGTTCGTTGAAGATCCGGGACATGCCGGAGGGGAATTGTACTTCAACCTTGGGGAAATATCAGAGGATATATTGCGGGACTCGCGTAAGGCTTTCGAGAACGGGCTCCCCCCGGGTGAGGATGTAACCCTGGTCGACACGTCTGTCTGGGGAAGGGTGCCCCTTGTGCAATCCCTCGTCAATGCCTTCAACAACGATCCGGCCTCACGCGAATACCAGGATATCGGACTGGACGGTCTGAACGATGAGGAGGAAAGAGATTTTTTCAGCAGTTTTCTCGATACTATCAGCAACCTGCACGGCAGTAATTCCCAGGCTTACCAGATCGTATACAATGATCCGTCACAGGATAATTACCATTATTTCAGAGGAAGTGATTTTGACCGGGATGGAATCGGGATCCTCGACCGCTACCGGGACTATAACAACCACGACGGGAATTCCCCGACCTCGGAACAATCCACCGAAGCCTACCCGACCACGGGTTCCACCCTCCCGGATGTCGAGGACATCAACAGGGACAATACACTGAACGAGAAGGAAACCTACTATGAATACCACGTCAGGCTGAACCCGGGAAGCCTGAGAGTGGGACAAAATTTCATAACGGATAAGGTGACAAAAAATTCCGATTTCCCGGATGGCACAAAATCTTCTGTTGACTGGTATCAGTTCCGCATTCCCATAAACGACTGGGAGAGCAAGGTCGGCCCCATACAGGATTTCAAAACCATCCGTTTCATGCGTATGTACCTGACCGGGTTTGACGAATCCGTAATCCTGAGGTTTGCGAAACTCGACCTTGTCAGGGGGGAATGGAGAAGATATCAGTTTCCCCTGACCCAGGGAGGGGAGGATCTTTCGAGTCCCGAACCCCGGCAGGGGATCCTGGACGTATCGGCGGTAAACATCGAAGAGAATGCCGGAAAAATCCCTGTAAACTATGTCCTTCCCCCGGGCATTGACAGGGTTATCGATCCTACCAATCCGCAACTCCGGCAGCTGAATGAACAATCCATCCTAATGAAGGTGCAGGACCTGGATGACGGGGACGCCAGGGCTGTTTTCAAGAATATCTACCTGGATATCCGCCAGTACAAAAAACTTAAAATGGAGGTGCATGCCGAAGCCATTGAGGACTGCGGCATACTCGATGATGATGACCTTGTTGCCTTTATTCGCGTGGGATCCGACTACAAGGACAATTATTATGAGTATGAAGTCCCCCTTAAAGTCACTCCACCTGGGCGTTACGATAATGACCTGTATGAAGACCGCAGGATTGTCTGGCCATCTGAAAACCGTTTTGAGATCCAACTCTCAATTTTCCAGGATGTCAAACAATCCAGAAACGACCAGATGAGGGTGCTGAATTCAACTGTCTACTACAACACCGTTTATAGCATCATCGATGGAAAAGGAAACAGGGTGAGCGTTAAGGGTAATCCCAATCTTAGCAATGTGCGCACCATAATGCTGGGGATCAGGAATCCGAAGGCCGGGGATAATCCCGCAGAGGACGACGGTATGCCGAAATGCGGTGAGATCTGGCTGAACGAATTACGTCTTACGGACTTCAACCAGGAAGGGGGATGGGCCGCAAACGGCCGCATGACAGCAAAGCTGGCTGATCTGGGAACAGTGACCATGGCAGGGAACACCAGTACGCCGGGATTTGGAAGCATCGAGAAAAAAGTGAACGAGAGATCCAAGGAACAGGTCTTGCAGTATGACATTTCCTCAAACCTCGAACTGGGAAAATTCTTTCCTGAAAACTCAGGAGTAACCATTCCCATGTTCATCGGATTCTCCGAATCCGTGATCAATCCCCAGTACAATCCCCTGGATCCGGATATACCCCTTCAATCTGCCCTGCGGAACGCTGAAACGAAGAAAGAAAAGAAAAAGATAAAGGAAACGGCGCAGGATTATACCAAAAGAAAAAGCATCAATTTCACGAACGTAAGGAAGCAGAAGCTTCAGGGGACGCCCAGGGTATATGACCTGGCTAATTTCACCCTTTCCTATTCGTACAGCGAGATTTTCTCCCGTAACATTAATACGGAATATGATGTCCAGAAAAAACAGCGTGGAGCCCTGAATTACAATTTCAATACCCGCCCCCTGAATGTACAGCCTTTTGCCAGGGCAAATATTTTTACAGCTCCCTCCCTGAGGATACTGAAGGATATGAACTTCTATTTTTATCCATCCCGCTTCTCCTTCCGGACAGACCTGAACAGGAATTACGGTGAAAGGAAGATACGGAACCTGGCCAATCCGGATTTCAAGATCGATACCATCGTATCCAAGAATTTTCTGTGGAATCGCTATTACGATGTCAAGTTTGACCTGACCCGTGCCCTAAAAATCGACTTCAGCGCCACTAATACATCAAGGATTGACGAGCCCGCCGGCGTATACCGGAAGGATCATGGTGATTACGAACAAAAACGCGATTCCCTCTGGCGAGAGATCCTTACAGGCGGAAGAAATACACGCTATACGCATAATCTGAATGTCTCATATACAGTGCCGATCAATAAAATCCCTCTGCTGAACTGGCTTACCCTGAACGCAAGGTACGGAGCTACCTATACATGGGATGTGGGACCCGTAACGGCCGACACAATTGATCTGGGAAATGTTCTGAAAAACTCCAATAATTTTCAGCTGAACGGACAGATGAACATGACGAACCTTTATAACAAGGTAGGCTATCTTAAAGAAGTCAATAATAAATTCAGGAGCGGATTCAGGCAGCCTACCGGCGAAACCAGAACAAAGGAGGTGAATTATACCCAGGAGGGGATTACATTGCGTGCGGGCAGGGCGCGGTCTAGCTCGCAGAATGTTGCGACGGGCGTCAGCACGGCGAGTCGGTCAATTTGAGCGTATAATTGCCAAGCCGCGTATAAATCGGCCCTTGCGGTGTCAACTCGCTTTGATAAACATAAACCGCATCGACCGAGCTGGTTCCCAGCTT
>CBFDEE010000124.1:0-7523 GCA_965603745.1 uncultured Bacteroides sp.
AGACCAGGGCCATTGAGAAGTTTTCATCCGAGAACATAGTATTTCTGCAGCCCACAAGGATCATTGGCAGAAAAAGGATTGAAGTAAGTTTTCGTCTTGTAAGGAGGCTTTTTCTTGACCAGGTTTTTATTGACAATATTGAAAAGAACCCGAATCTGAAATTAACCCTTCTTATCACGGGACCAATAGCTGCAGGGCAATATGCTTATTTTGAGAAGCTTATTGGCCGGTTTGATAAATTCATGGACAGCCTGAAACCGGAATACAGGGAAAAAGTATACCTGGCCTGCCTGTTCAGTGAACTGGACAGGGAATCGTTCAAAAAAAGGTTTGAACACCCGGCGGGAATACCGGAACTATACAATATAGCATCACTGATCCTTCTTCCGAGCAAAACAGAAGGCAGGGGACTTCCGATCATCGAAGCAACGGCATGTGGAACCCCGATCATTTGCAGAAGGTATGAGCCAATGGATGTTTACAAAGGAGTAGTAGGCGAACACCTGGAGGAAAAGGATCGCCTGAAGGTTATCGGCTTTGACGGGAAGAACATTAAAACCAGACATGTAAGGGAAATTATCGACAGGATTTTTTTCCCCAATAAATACGTTGATGAAGTTTTACACAACCGCGATGCGGTAATGAAACGATACAGCCTGACTTCACTGGAAAACAACATGATGCAGATATGTTACCGGCTGTACAGGCAATTGCTTCCGAACAGGGAATCCATGGAGCTTACACGGGATGCATTCAGTGTATTCAGAGAACATGCCGGTTTCAGGAACAGCGATCTGGACGCACTCTTGAATACTGAGCACCGCAATTATCTTCCGGGTTACGGAAAGCTTTCCTTTATGTTGCTTTTAAAATCACTTATTGATCCAAGTTTTTTCAGGGTGGAACAACAGATGTTCAAGGGAATAGCCCTGAATTTTGCACGGGAGATCATGCGGCGGGATCCATCGCACATAAACATACCGGTAGAGACAACAACCGCATTTTATAATGCCGTTGATAATATATTCAATTACAGGGAGGGAGAGACCAATATACAACACGACCATTCGATGTCGTACAGGCACCGGAATAAAAACCACTACCCTTACCAGGATTATACCATACAGGAATTAACGGGGGTCATAAATCTTTTATATGTAAAAATCATCAAACCCCGCATAAAGCTAAAGATCGAGGAAAGCCCCCATTTCTTCACAGACTGGAACCTGGCTCTTTTTCAGCTTACAACAAGCCCGGTCCTGGCCATTGACGACCGGTATAAATTGATGGAAAAAATGCACGAGAATCTTCCCATTGCATATTTCCCGGGCGATTTCCTGACCTATGAACTGGAATTTTTTGCCCTGCAGTCGGTCCGGTCAAGGTTGCGCCTAAGTATTGAAGAAGAATTGACAGAAGAAACCCTTGACAGGCCAGACGTAAGCATTGCCCCGGTGTACATATTTGCCCAGGAAAGATCCATTGTAAGACAGCTTAATAAAAAAGAAATTGCAGAATATATTGAAAGTGGAAAAAACGACGAGCTGAAACTTCTGTATAAAAAGAGGATAATAAGGATAGTATCGACCGAACAACTCAGTGTGGGAATACATTTTCCACAATTAGGGGCAAAAGCACTGAAAGTATTGCGAAATATACAGGAAAACGGCGGCTATATTATCACGAACAGGAGAAATGCTGCCGTAATGACTGACATAATTTCGATGGACTGCTTCCACATTGGAAAAGTAAGAAGCCAGATCACCTCCAACCTGTTGGGGATCCCGGTACAGAGCGGATATATTCAATTTGTGCCGGCCGGTATCCGCCCCACTCTTTCATATCCCACACCCACACAAACAGCACGGGAGCTGAGTGAAATACTGAAAAGCGATCTCTACCTGGATCTCTGCCGGAAAATGGGAGAAAAAAAGGTCCTGCAGGCACTCCGGGAGGATGCAGAATCGGGAGGATCACCCGTGCGACATGTGCTTGAAAAACTGAACGGGGAAAAAGTAGAAAAAGCAGAAGTGGAATCCCGGCATGTGAGCGGGGTTTATAAAGACGGTAATCCGTGGAACGGGGTGATCGCGAAGGCAGGAAGTGCAGGCACCGGCAGGATTTGGAAGTTTGTTGCTGTATCGGCCGCGGGAAGCCCGATGAGAGTAACAGATTTCTGCAGGGAGTTTGAAGAAAAGAACAGACACCGGGCAAGGATCGCCTGGAATGGGGGTTATATACTGAATCCAGAACTGGTCGGAAAACTTGGATTGCCGGAAACCTATATAGGATCTCCGCTGGGAATGATCATAACAGAAGGAAAAATGCTTTCCGCACCGTTGTTTAACAAAGCTGCAATGCTGATCTATCCTGATGGGAAGATCGGGATAAAAAGAATGAATGCTTCCGGTGGGATTGAGATTTCTGCGGGCAGTAAGCGAATAAAATTTCCGCCCGGGGGATACAACAGCACGGATACTAAAGAACCACTTGCTTATTTCGACCTTCTTTCGGATAAAATCGAAATTCCTGCTGAAAGCAGGGTCATCGTGAGGCTTGCCGGAACGCGGATAAAGGAAGTAATAAGAGATGCCGGGAAAGTCTCCATAATTCCTGTGGGACTGACACTGTCATTCCGAAAGGATGTCTTTCCCGAAGAGTTTGGTATCGTTGGCACAGAGCTTAACTTGGTACTGCCCGGCATGGAGGGAATTGAACATGCCGTTGAAGCAGGGCCCCTGCTGCTGTCCGGCGGCAGGATTAACATAAACATGAAAGCAGAAGGGTGGAAAACCAGGAACTCGATCATCACCCAGGCAGCGAGACTGGATTATACGGATATGAGAGGACCGAAGATTGCGGTTGGAATCGACGATGCCGGAAATCTTTTTGTGCTTACTGTTAACGGCAGGATTCGTGAATCCGTTGGAGCCACACACCAGGACATGGCAGAAATTCTGCAAAAGTTCAATATAAGGGAAGCCATGGGATTTGACCCGGGGGGAAGCAGCACACTTGTGGTGGACGGGCAGACCATGAACATCTCACCCTACAACCATGAATATGAAAAAAACATTTATTCCCTTCCGCCTGAGCCAAGGGCAGTATCAAATGCCGTCATAGGCTTTTTTTCTGATAAGGAGTAAATGGCCGGTTTGTATATCCATATTCCATTCTGCCGGGATGCATGCTCTTACTGTGATTTCCATTTCAGCATATCGTTATCACGGCTGGAACCCATGCTGGAAGCCATCGGGAAAGAGATAATCACCGAAAAAGGTTTTCTGGAAGGAGAGGAGCTTGAAACGGTTTATCTGGGCGGGGGAACCCCGTCCATTCTGAGGGCTGGTGAAATAAAGCATTTACTGAATACCATCCGGGAAAATTACAATCTGAACCAACAGGCAGAAATAAGCCTCGAGGCAAACCCGGATGATATAAATCCAGGGTATCTTGAACAATTGCGGTACGCGGGCATCAATCGCCTGAGCATTGGGATACAATCCTTCCAGAACGAAGACCTGGAATTTATGAATCGAAGGCATGATTCCGCACGGGCAAGAGCATGTCTGGAACATACTGTGAAAGCGGGATTTGAAAATTTCAGCCTTGACCTGATTTACGGGCTTCCGGGAATGAGCAAACAAAAGTGGAAGGAAAACCTTGAGATTGCCACGGAATTCAAGCCGGTTCACATGGCGGCTTACCACCTGGATTATGAGGAGGGAACGGTTATGGATTACCGGCGCCGGAAAAAGAAATTCCAGCCACTTGATGAAAATACAAGCCTGGCCCACTACACCCTCCTGGCTGAGCACATGGAAGCACGGGGCTTTCAGCATTATGAGATCTCAAATTTTGCCCTGCCGGGATTTATTTCAAAGCATAATTCCGCTTACTGGAAGGGAAGAAAATACATCGGGATCGGGCCTTCTGCCCATTCTTTCAACGGGCTTGTAAGAAGATGGAATGTAGCCGGAAATGAAAGCTATATCAGGGGGATCAGGAATAATATAAAGGTTTATGATGAAGAATTACTTGATGAAAAAGCCCGTTATCATGACTATCTGATTACCTCACTGAGAACCATGTGGGGGATTGATATTGATTACCTGAGAAAGGAATGGACTGCTGTTTATTATGAGCATATCTTAAAGCAGTTGCCCCGGTTTGTAAAAAATGGCAAGATATCGGAGAATAATGAAAGGCTGGTACTGACCCGTGAAGGGATGCTTATCGCAGACCATATTATTAAGGAGCTTATGTTATGATCAGGCGGCTTTTATAGCTTTTTCGATGAGTTCACCAAGTTTCTCCTGCAGGGTATTGTAGGAGAACAGCTTTTTTCCCAGTTCGAAATTATGTTCGGAAACCTCCCTGTTTATTTTATCGTTGTAGATCACGCCCTTCATCTCTTCTAGTGCTTCAGAAGTAATGTTATTTTTTTCCAGCATTACGGCTCTGAAGCCCTTGCTTCCGATATCCGGCCAGTAAACAGGCTCGTAATTATTAACGAAAACAGGCCGTTTTGCCAGGACTGCTTCAACAAATGCATTTCCAAATCCCTCATAGGTACTGAAATAAGTACAGGCCCGTGCCCTGGCATATGCGTCTGAAAGAGAATAACCGTAATCTTCTCCCTGCTGCCGGACACCCTTATTGTGGAAACAATGGTATGCGAACCTTACCCTTTCTCCAAGTTTAAGGTCGTGGATCTGATGGACAAGCTCATTATAATACTTGCTTCCTTCGTCATCAGCATAATTCCCGGTGATTACGAGTTTGATTTTTTCATCTTCAAGTTTGTGAACGAGATCAATGGCAGTCTCAATCCCCTTACGCTGTACTACACGGGTGATCTGAAACAGGAGTATATCGTTATCCTTATAGCCAAGAACACTGTTGATGTTCTTATTGTGCTCGTTCGGAACACCATAGGGAACATCAAAATCCATAACATTCGGCACATTAACAGAATCTCTGCCAAACCGGTCACGAAGGGTGTTCTGAGCGTGGGTGTTAATCACGGCATGAACATTATGAAGCCGCATTGGAAAATGAGATTCCACGTATTCGTTGATCGCTTCATGAGGCGAACGGTAACGGTCACCTCTTTCCCAGGCAAAATCATGATCATGTGTAATGGTAGGAATGCCGGATTTTTTCACGGCATTTTTTATGGCCAGTCCCATTTCAAGATGAGAAGGCAGGCATGAAGCATTTTCTGAAATAAGCACCTCGATCTTCCTGTCCTTTATCCACTGAAGGATTTTCTTGTAAATAACCTTACTGTACAGGTCAATGTGGTCGATAAGCTCTTCGGTATTTGTTTCAGGGTAAAAGAAAGCCTTTTTCTGGCTCCAGAAACTCTCAGGTGAGAAGAAGGACATTTCGGGGGCAAGGGTTTCGGTATGTCCATCCATAGGCCGTTCTTCATACTGCCCGGAAAGAATATAGATTTCATGGCCCATCCGCCGCATTACCTCGATCCATTTTTCGGTTTCAAGGGCAACCCCGTCAACCCCGCCAATCCTGCCAATGATAATGCCAATTTTCATGGTTTGATGTTTATTTAAGAGCAAAAGTGCTTGATCCGATCTGATGGCTGTCAGCATACAGGCTCAGGGTATAATAACCGGGAACCAGTTGTCCGTCGTTCTGCCAGTAAATACAAAGATCTACATCCACATTCTCATAGCTGACCTCGCGGCTGGCCGTATAAACAATTTGCTCTCCCTCAAAGTCAAAAAAATTAACTCCGGATGTGAGAATAACATCATCCGGCCGGGCAATTCTGATATAAATGGTTTTCTGGCCCGGTTCAAGAATCGGATTTTCCCTTAGGGTAAAGCAGGTCCGCAGGCGGATTGTCTTGTCATAACGATTTGTTTCACGCCCCTTATCGTTTCTCAGAGGCGTGATGACAATGTTTTTCGCATTGAGTACGGATGCCAGCTCAACCTTGTTTGTCAGTTCTTCCTTCACCTGTGTTAATTCACGCCTGTCAGTTTCGGATATGCGAAGTTGCTGTTTGACTTCAAGGTTTTCCGCCCTGAGTTCCTGGTTTGCCGTATTGAGGGAATCGATCTGGACAACGTATGATCTTAGTACCTTTCGGATCGTCTGGAGCTCTTTTTCGTACATCCTGATTTTGTATACATTATTGGCATTGATCTTCAGGAGTCGCTCGATACGTTCCTGTTCCGCCTGAAGTTTCAGGTTCATGGTATCATTCTCAGACTTCAGAGAATCATACTCGGAATAGATTTCCATTAATTCTGTTTCAAGATTCTCCCTTTGCCGGGTTAATTCGGCTTTCTCAATCTCGGATTGCTTTTTCAATTCATTGTAGGTGTACCCCAGATACCCGACGGCACAAACCAGTGCAATAACCAGTATAATAAGAAAAACGGGTGTTTTCTTTCCCGGCTTCTCCTGTGATATATCGTTTTTATGATCCATAAGTGATTGACTGGTTTAGAATTAAAGGACAAATGTACAAATCTTTAGGCTTATGAAGAGCCTATAATTCAATGAAAATTATTGATTGTTTTGATAATTACTAGATTAAATATCTATATTTACTTTTTGAACTAATTTTTTTGAAATGAACATTTACGCAGGAAATCTTAATTACAATCTTACAGAAGAAGACCTTGAAAAAGTATTCGGAGAATACGGTGAAGTCACTTCCGTGAAAATTATCAGGGACAAGTACACAGACCAGAGTAAAGGATTCGGATTCATTGAAATGGCCGATGATGAAGCAGCCCAAAAGGCAATTAATGAACTGAACGGCTCCGAGGTAAAAGGCAGGGAGTTGCGGGTAAACCAGGCCAGGCCACCAAGGGAACAGTAAGAACTGCTCACCAACTATCCGGAGAAACACTGAAGTATTTCCGGATCCCCTTATTCATAAAAAGGATGTTTTCCCTGTTCTGTTGCAGGTCTGGACTTGTCAGCTCCTTTCGGACCGCTTAAGTTCGAAAATATCCCTGTTTTTGAGATGAAAGATGAATATCCGGTCGTAACCAGATCCGAAAGTCCATGTAACCAGTTTGTTGTGTAGATTGTACGGGGGAATAAAAGCATGATCACGGACAAAAAAAACGAGCCAGTATTCCCGCAGTTTTTTCATGCGATACAGCCTAAGTTTGTCTTCTTTCTGCAGCAGGCAGGCAGATATATTTTCAGGAGAGAAGGGATCTGTGCCCGGGGGGTGCTGATGCAGACGGGTCAACTCAATACCGATTTTATTCCTGGGCCCGAGACTGAGAATGAAATCTGGTGATTCAGAGGCGCTCAGCATGCCTTTTGGAAATTCCCTGCACTGCTCCCTGAATAATTCCATGATTACCCACTCTTCGGTTTTCTTGATATTATTCCGGTTCACAACAATGTTCGGATCCTCTTCGCCCTGGTTAATTTTTGAAAGCAAGTTATGAATTTAAAATATCATCAGAACAGCCATCTGAAAAGGGGACTGATTACTGACAGTACTGGCAATTCCATATAGAGCTGGT
>CBFDEE010000125.1:0-7522 GCA_965603745.1 uncultured Bacteroides sp.
ACATCGAAAAAATCGGAGCGGTAATTGAAATCTTCCCGGATACTGGCCACCGGGATGGAATCCCCGAATACCCGGTAATACTCCCGCCTGTGCTTTATCCGCATTTCGAATTCGGTGCTCTCCGCATCTTCAGGTATCCGGATGCCGTATGATCTCAGGTAATTGCTCCAGTCCCTCATATGCATACTCCTCTCCCATGCAGCATTTTTTTGTCCCACGCTGAACGGATCGAGCACCGGCTGCAGGTAGCTCTCCTTTTTCAGCCAGGCCTTTTCTGCACCGTGGGTTTCCCCGCCGCTGTTGGAATGGAATACGGGATTGATCAGGACCGTATCGGCATTGCAGATAACCAGGCCGTCGGTGACCTCTGTGCCGATCTCCACGTCCTCGTTCCGGATATGCCGTCCCTTGTAAGACTGGCAATGGACACCGTCACAGAGATTAAATCCCTCTTCAAGATGCCGCTCTTTGTTTTTCATGGCAAAGGTCCTGCAGAGGATGGCCTGCACCTTGTAGTATTCAAGCGAACTTGCGGGACCCGCTTCGGCTTCAACCACACCCATGATATAGGTTTCGAGATCGATGCGGTTCAGCAGGTGAAGGCTCTTCATGTTCATCCCGATTTGAAGTGATCCGTGGTACTCTCTCGATTCCAGGGCAGGGTCCGCGGGTTTCAGGCTGAATACCGAACCATCATCGACCGGAACGATCCTGATCCCTTGTATCTGCGACCACAGTCCCCCGGGATCTCTTGCATAAAGGGAATCTTCCCTGTGAAGGAAATACCATGAATCGCCCCGGTGGCACGAAACGGCATCCTTTCCGTCGATCGTGACCCGGAACCTGCCCTCCACAATGGTTATCAGTGCAGACTGAACCATTTCATCATGGAACAGGCTGACGGACAGCTCGAGTGACATCAGGGGTGCTGCCCGGAAAGCCAGGAATACCATGATTGCAGGGAATGTCATTCTGGACTTTTGCATGATCAGGTTTTTGTTGCATCCGACAGGTACCCAAATATCCGATCCGCCAGCCTGAGATGTGCCCCCGTTTCTCCCAGTAGGGCTTTCAGTTCCCTGAAATCCCCGAGCATTTTCCCCCTGTAAGCATCGTCTTCAAGGATCCTGTGCAGTTCGGCCGAGATCTTCCGCCTGACCCTCGTCTGGAGAATTTCCCGGACCACCTCCCGGCCCATGATCAGGTTTACCAGGCTGAAAAACTTTGGTTTGATGAATTGTTTACCAACATAATAGGTGACCTTCCCCATCTTGTATACTACAGCCTCCGGCACCCCGAAAAGGGCCGTCTCCAGGGTTGCTGTGCCCGATGTAACAACGGCGTCCTCGGACTGCATCAACAGCTCATAGGTCTGCTGGAAAATGACGGGCACATCAGATCCGCCCAGGTATTTATCGTAATACTCCGGTGCCAGCCCGGGGGCTCCGGCGATCACGAACCGGTACCCGGGGAATTCATTTATCACTGCCAGCATCTCGGGCAGGCAATGCCTGATCTCCTGCCTCCGGCTGCCGGCAAGCAATGCGATCAGGGGCTTGTCCTCCAGCCCGTTCCGCTCCAGGAATTCCGTGCGTGTCTCCGGGTTGCCGGCCCTCTCTTCAACTGCATCAAGGACCGGGTTCCCGACGTATTCTACATCGTAATCGTGTTCCCTGTAAAAATCCACCTCGAAGGGAAGGATAACATACATCCGGTCCACACTGGACTTAATTGTACGTACCCTCCTGGTATTCCATACCCAGACCTTGGGCGAGATGTAGTAGATGACCCTGAAACCGGCTGGTTTTGCCCACCTGGCGATACGCAGGTTGAACCCGGAATAATCAATAAGGATGATGGCATCGGGGCCATATTCAAGGATATCCTGCCTGCATTGTTTCAGGTTCCTGGAAATCCTGCCCAGGTTAGAGATCACCTTGAAAAGTCCCATAACGGCCGTTTCGCGATAATGCTGTACCAGGGTGCCCCCCTCTGCAGCCATCAGGTCACCCCCGAAATAGCGGAATTCAGCTCCCTGGTCCGATCCTTTCAATCCCCTCATCAGCTTGCTGCCATGAAGGTCACCGGAAGCTTCGCCTGCAATCAGATAATACTTCATAATTCTATGACCGGACTCAGATCACAAATTTGGTTACTATTACGATCAGCGCAAACAGGAAGGTGGAGGCCAGTACTCCCCTTGCCGAATAAAGATAATTCAGCCAGATGAAAATAAAAAACAGCAGCAGGTTCGGGATCACGCTCAGGCTGATCAGGGAGCTCAGTTTTTTCCTGGATGCCAAAAGATCCAGGTAGTCCGTAATGGGCATATCCCGGAATGAAACCAGGTAGATAATAACAAATCCCAGCAGGGGGGCCAGGAGTCCCAGGACTATTCCAAGGCGCAGGTTATTGTATCGGCTGCTCATTCCCTGTTATGATTCAAAGTCCCATTCACGCAGCTGGTCCATGGCCCTGTATGAGGTCAGGTCGATGTGAACGGGGACAATACTGACATAATTATTATGAAGGGCCCATTCATCGGTATCGGGGGCATCCGGTTC
This sequence comes from uncultured Bacteroides sp., assembly GCA_965603745.1. Classification (GTDB taxonomy): domain Bacteria; phylum Bacteroidota; class Bacteroidia; order Bacteroidales; family SM23-62; genus SM23-62. The sequence continues at coordinate 2,565 of CBFDEE010000125.1, forward strand.
AAGGTTATGGAACTCACCGGTAAGCCAGTAGTAATCCCTGTTCTGCGGATCCGTCCGGTGATCGAATTCCTCTTTCCACACGCCTTTGTTCTGCCTGCAGACACGGATCCCCTTTATCTTGTGATAGGTATTCACGGGAAAGTTGACATTCAGGCAGGTATCCCGGGGAATTCCTTTTTCTATTGCCCTGTCCATGACCTTTTTGGCATATTTTACGATGGAAGAAAAATTGGCATCCGGGGAATAGTCCAGCAGGGAAAACCCGATGGAAGGGATCCCGTTCAGACAGCCTTCAATGGCCGCTGCCATCGTACCCGAGTAGATCACGCTGGAGGATGAATTGGATCCGTGGTTTATTCCGGAAAGTATCATATCGGGCGGCCCGTCAAGCAATTTATTCAGGGCCAGTTTCACACAGTCAACCGGTGTCCCGTTACTGCTGTATTTTACCAGTCCCTTTTCCTCTTGAACCTTCCTGATCCGTATGGGGTATTTCACGGTAATTGCATGTGACATTCCGGACTGCCCTTCTTCAGGTGCTATTACGAACACATCCCCGAAAGGGCGCACGACTTCCACCAGTGCTTCGAGTCCCCTGGCATGTATGCCATCATCGTTCGTAACCAGGAACAGTCGGTTCTTTTTCATTTGGAAATCCTCAGGTTTATTCATCCGCGTTCAACAGCCTACAAAGATAATATATACAATGGAAGGCTATGTTTTTTTTCCTACTTTTGCAGGAACTTTATTAAGCATCCTGCATCCATGAAGATCTCCTGCAACTGGCTCAAAGAATACATCGATATCAACATGTCCCCCGAAGAACTCGGGGATATCCTGACTAACATCGGGCTCGAGGTGGAAGGAATGGAGGTCTTTGAGTCGGTGAAAGGGGGACTCGAAGGCTGTTTTGTCGGGGAGGTAAGAACCTGTTCTAAACACCCCAATGCGGACAAACTAAGCGTGGCCAGTGTTGATATCGGTGCAGACCATGACCTTAATATTGTCTGCGGGGCGCCGAATGTTGAAGCGGGACAGAAAGTGGTCGTTGCCACGCTTGGGACCACCCTGTACCATGGAGAGGAAAGCCTGACCCTTAAGAAAGTGAAGATCAGGGGAAAGGTATCCGAAGGAATGATCTGTGCAGAAGATGAGATCGGGCTCGGGGATTCACATGAGGGTATTATGGTGCTGGATAAGGATGCAGAACCCGGGACTCCGGCCAGGGAATACTTCAACCTGACAAGCGATACGATTTACGAGATCGGCCTTACACCGAACCGAATTGACGGGGCCTCGCACTACGGAGTGGCCCGCGACCTGGCAGCATACCTGAACCAGGAAAAAAAGCATGAACTGAAAAAACCGTCGGCTGACGGGTTCAGCACAGATAACGAAGACCTGAAGATAGGCGTCCGGATTGAGAATACGGAGGCCTGCAGGCGATATGCCGGCGTCACAATCAGCGGAATAAGCGTAAAGGAATCCCCGCAATGGCTCAAGACAAGGCTTCTTTCAGTGGGACTGAGTCCCATAAACAATGTCGTCGACATCACGAATTTTGTCCTGTTCGAACTCGGGCAGCCTCTGCACGCCTTCGATGCAGATAAGATCAGGGGAGAAACGGTCGTTGTCCGCACCATGGATGAGGGAACTCCTTTTACAACACTGGATGAAGAGGATAGGAAGCTTTCGAAGGATGACCTGATGATCTGCGACGAGAAGGATGGGATGTGCATCGGTGGCGTATTCGGCGGTATCCATTCCGGGGTAACGCAGGAAACAAAGAACCTGTTCCTCGAAAGTGCATACTTCGACCCGGTCTACATCAGGCGAACATCCAAAAGGCACGGCCTGAACACGGATGCAAGCTTCCGTTTTGAACGGGGAGCCGACCCGGAGATGACCATTCATGCCCTGAAAAGGGCAGCCGCCATGATCCGGGAGATCGCAGGAGGGAAAATTTCATCAGGGATCGTCGATGAATATCCCGTAAAAATGGAACCATTCCGTGTAGATGTCAAATATTCGCATGTAGACAGGCTGATCGGGAAAAAGATCGAGAGGAAGGTGATCCGCAGGATCCTGGAATCCCTTGAAATTATGATTGAGTCCGAGGATACAGAAACCATCACTGTGCTTGTCCCCCGCTACAGGGTCGACGTACAGCGGGAAGCAGATGTAATCGAGGAGATCCTCAGGATCTACGGCTACAACAAGGTCGGCTTCATGGAGAGGATGAACTCCAGGGTCTCGTATACGGAAAAACCCGAAAAGGAAAAACTTATACAGATCGTTTCCGACCACCTGAGCAGCAACGGATTCAACGAGATCATGTGCAACTCCCTGACAAGGGAAGCATGGTACGAGAATGATTCAAGCGCAGTTCAGCTGTTCAATCCGCTGAGTTCAGACCTGAACAGGATGAGGACCAACCTGCTTTACGGGGGACTGGAAACCATACTTTACAATACCAACAGGAAACGCAGTAACCTCAGGCTGTACGAATTCGGCAACTGTTACCGGCTTGCCCTTGAATCGAATCCCAGTATCCTGGACACCTACGAGGAGCAGGAGCACCTGGCCCTTCTGATCACCGGGAAAAGGTATGAAGGCAACTGGATCGAGGGGGACCAGCCCGGGAGCTATTATGAGCTGAAAACCTACGTTGAACATGTCCTTGGCAGGCTGGGAATTGATCCCGGGATCCTGGAGGACAGAGAACCTGAATCAGGTGAATTCAAGGATGGCATTGCTCTCTGGCTCAAGGGGGAAAAACTGGTCGAAATGGGCAGCGTATCACCCTCACTTCTTCAAAAGTTCGAGATCAATACAGAGGTATATTTTGCGGATTTTATATGGGACCATGTAATGGAGCTCCTCCGGGATGTTAAGCTGAACCTTGAACCGATCCCCAGGTTCCCGGAAGTGCGCAGGGATCTGTCCATGATCGTTGACCGGAGCGTACAGTTTGCAGAGATCCGTAATATTGCCAGGATGACGGAAAAGAAGCTGTTGAAATCCGTAAGCCTCTTCGATGTCTATGAAAGCGACAGGCTTGAGAAGGGCAAGAAGTCCTATGCGGTTGGATTTATTCTGCAAAATCCCGAAAAAACCCTAACCGATAAGGAAATTGACCGTATAATGGACAAAATCCAGGCAAACCTGGAGAGCAGGGTCAAGGCCAGGATTAGGCAGGCCGCGGAATAATCAGGTAATTACAGCCCGTAATAAATGCCGGTCCAGGTTGCCGGCAGCAACGGTTCAAAAAGTCCGCTATATGAGTAAAATCGAAGTCCTGAAAGCAGACATCACAACCCTTGAAGTAGATGCCATCGTTAACGCAGCCAATACCACACTGCTCGGAGGCGGGGGTGTCGACGGGGCCATCCACAGGGCAGCCGGTCCCGGACTGCTCGAAGAATGCCGTACACTCAAAGGCTGTCCCACCGGGCAGGCCAAAGTCACAAGTGCCTATAACCTGCCCTGCAAATTCGTGATCCATGCCGTCGGTCCCATATGGAAAGGCGGAGACTACGGTGAGGAAAACCTGCTGGCCAGTGCATATAAAAACCCGGTCCGCATTGCTGATAATATCAAACTCAAATCCATTGCGTTTCCGAATATCAGCACGGGCATATACGGTTTTCCCAGGGAACTGGCTGCTAAAATAGCCATCACAGCAGTCAGGGAAGCCCTACTGGAAGTACAGAGCATAGATAAGGTCGTTTTCTGCATATTCGAGGATGAAAACCTGCAGATCTACCGAAGGGAATTAGAGCCTGACCTTACCTGATCCCGTCACCACCCGCTAAAATGCCCCACCCGGCTGAAGGCATTGTTAAGCAAGCCGCCTCCCAAAATATCGGTGCAGCACCTGAGGATTTGTTAAACGAGACACCTGACATCGCGCCAGCTATGTAGTGTCGGTTTAACAATCCGAAGGTGCCGATATTTTGAAGCGGCGGATTAATAATGCCTGATGCATGGGGATTTTAGCGGGTGGGCGCAATTTGCTATATTTTGGTCAGACTTTAATCCCCTTAACCGACAAACATAATGAGAATAGTATTATTTGCTCTTGCCGTGCTTGCGGATAAGGAAAAAATCTTTAACTTTACCCGGGGCAGAATATTGTCCATTGATTACTAAAGACCTTAACCACTAAGCCTTTCATGGCCTGGTTGTCGGATGCGGCGGCCAGGCTTTTTTGGCTTCCTGAACTTGTATTTTCGCAGTTTTTCGACAATATTGCATTAATAAGCAGTTTGTATTGACCGAACGCCCCTCATACGAAGAACTGGAAAGCATCCGGACCGGACTGGAAAACCGGGTCAAAAAGCTTGAGAAGCAACTGGAGCAGTTTACAGGTTCTCCTGACCTGCTCCGTGATACAGGATTGTTCGGCGAACTGTTCCGGAAGGCCGCCGATATGATCATCATCGCCCAGGCTGACCAGGCGGGAATGCCCGGAAAAATACTTCTGGCCAATCCGGCGACACTGTTCCATCTTGAATATTCACAGGAAGAGATACAGAAACTGTACTTCCTTGACCTGCTCGAAGGCGAGGTAACCGATGCCAGGAAAGACGCCCTCTATCCCGGAGCTCTGAAATACGAGGGTACTTTCATTTCCAAAAGCAGGAAGGCCATCCATACCGATGCCTATTCCCATATCTTCATGCATGGTGAAAAGAGATATGCCTTTGCCGTACTTCGCGACATAAGCGAGCGGCAGTCCATGGAAAAATCCCTGCGCCAGAGCGAAGAAAAATACAAAAGGCTCGTTGAAAGCCTGAGTGATGAATACATCTTCTATGCCCATGACAAGACCGGAATGATCACCTATTTAAGCCCGTCCATTATACGGGTACTCGGTTATTCACCGGAGGAAGCCATGCGCAATTTCAGGGAATTCCTTACCGATCATGAAATGAACAGGGAGGCCCTGAGATGCT
>CBFDEE010000126.1:0-7470 GCA_965603745.1 uncultured Bacteroides sp.
TACGTTTGCATCGATGATGGCCGAATAGGCATTCTTGTACCCGTCAGCGATGGCAAGCTTGAGCCCTTTGCCTGCCGTAAGTTCTTCACGGATCCTCTCGTAGATAAGTACATTGGCATCAACAGACATACCTATGGTCAGTACGATACCGGCGATCCCCGGCAGGGTCAGGACAGCCCCAAGGGAGGCCAGCACACCGATCAGAAAGAACATGTTTGAAATCAGTGCAATATCGGCTACAAGGCCGGCCCTGCGGCTGTAATAGAATACCATGTAAAGCATAACCACCACAAAGGCAAGCAGGAATGAATTCAGTCCCGAATTAATGGCTGCCTTACCCAGCGAGGGACCTACGATGGCTTCCTGTTCGATCCTTGCCGGAGCGGGAAGTTTTCCTGATTTCAGGACATTGACAAGGTCTTCGGCTTCTGCGTATGTATAATTGCCGCGAATGGTGGAACGTCCGTTCGGTATTTCCTCATCCACCGTAGGAGCGGCAACCACGAAATTATCAAGTACGATCGCAATGGCTTTATCAACATTTTCCCTTGTCAGACGGGCCCATACCTGTGCACCTTCCGAATTCATTCCCATGGTAACCGTTGGAGCTCCGCCGGTCTGTGCAAAATCAACGTTGGCATTGGTAACCACCGATCCGTCAAGCGGGGGGCGTCCGTCCCGTCCCGTCATCCGCAATGCATAGAGTACAAAGTAATTCTCACCTTCATCGAAGGAGGACATATCCCAGTTGAACTTGACATCCCTGGGCAGCATGGCTCGAATCTGGGCCATCTGCAGGTACATCCTTATTTTCCCTGTATCCTTCTTATGGGCAAACCCGACACCGGCACCGGGCACAAACTGTCCCTGGCGGGTTACGTTAGGCTGCAGTATCCCCAGTAAGGGATTCTGCTCGATAAAATCATCAAGTGTTAACGCTGATGAATCAGTACCCGTGCTGTCTGCTGCGATCTGGTCAAGCAGGCTGAGTTCATCGCCTGATGTGCCGGCACCTTCCTCTGCATCGGGCTGCTCGAGGTCGGCCAGCAGGGGACTTACATCCTCGGCAGCGGTTACTTCCTCAGCCGTTTCATCTGTTTCCATTCCGGCAGTTCCTTCTGCTTCCCTCAAGGCTTTTTCTGCATCCTGTATCTCCTTCAGCCGGATATTGGCGTCCTGAAGGAATGGGAAGATATCAGCATTATCATAAGTTTCCCAGAATTCCAGGTTTGCTGTTCCCTGCAGAAGTTTACGCACCCTCTCGGGATCGTCGACACCGGGTAATTCCACAAGGATCCTGCCCTGGGTTTCCAGCCTTTGGATATTGGGCTGCACCACGCCAAACCGGTCGATCCGGTTGCGCAGTACGTTGAATGCGTTATCCATGGCACCCTCTGTCTGGGCCCGGATAACCCTCAGAACCTCCTCGTTGGATGAGTTGAAATCGATATCCCCCCTCAGTTCGCGGGTTGCAAATATGGCGGCCAGGCGTCCGTTCGGGTCAATCTCTTCAAAAGCCCGCCCGAAAAGAGTGATGAAATCCTCCTGGCTGTTTTTCTGGTATTCCCTCGCAAGGGATATGGCCTGGCTGAAAGTTGTATCGTTACTGAAATTGGAAAGCGAACGGATCATATCAACCATGGATACCTCCAGGGTAACGTTCATTCCCCCTTTAAGGTCGAGTCCCAGGTTAATCTCCCGCTCCTTGCATTCACGGTACGTGTATTTTCTCAGAAGGATGTTGTAAACAACTTCACCTCCGATGGAATCCAGGTAATTGGCTGCCAGTAATGAATCGCCGGCGGCATACGTAACAGCATCCTTTTCCACCTTGCGGCTAACGATGGTAAATGACAACTGGTATAGACAAACAACGGCCAGTGCTATGGCAAACAGCCTTATGGCCCCTTTATTCTGCATTTGGTTATGATTTAATTATATACAACGCCCCAGGGCAGTCCTTGATTTGGACCCGCAAATATATATAATTTTCGCATTTTTCCCGGGTATTTTACGGGAAATTTAAGAAGCGCTGAGAGAGGGAAAAAATATCAAAAAAGATTCATGTCATCAAGTACTTTCATTACGGATTTCACTGCTTCTGCAGATTGTTTGAGCAGGGCAAGTTCATCTTCCGTCAGATCAAGCTCGATGACCTTTTCTATTCCATCCTTGCCGAGAACGACAGGAACCCCGAGATAAACATCTTTAAGTCCGTACTCACCGTCAAGCCTGATCGAAACCGGAACGACCTTTTTCTTATCGGCCAGCACTGCTTCTGCCATCTGTGCTGCTGCTGCCCCTGGTGCATACCATGCGGACGTTCCCAGCAACTTGACAATCTCCCCTCCTCCCTTCCGGGTTCTCTGTACAATGGCCTCACTTGTTTCCTCGTCAAGCAGTTTGTCCAGGGGAACACCGCCAACGGTAGTAAGCCTTGGCAGAGGAACCATGGTATCTCCATGTCCCCCCAGCAGCATGGAAACTACATCGGTCGGTGCGACATCCAGGGCCTCGGCAATAAAGGCATTGTATCTTCCTGTGTCAAGGATCCCGGCCTGGCCGAATACTTTCTGGTTCGATTTACCGGATGCCAGCTGGGCGGCATAGGTCATGACATCCAGCGGGTTCGATACCACTATTATCACGGCATCGGGAGAAGCCGCAACGGCCTTTTCCGTAACAGACTTAACAATTCCCGCGTTTGTTTTGATCAGGTCATCCCTTGACATACCCGGTCCCCTGGGAATCCCCGATGTGATGATCACAATGTCGGAACCCTCCGTTCTCTTATAGTCATCCGTAACACCAACTACCCGTGTATCAAAATTGTTTATAGAAGATGTCTGCCACATGTCAAGGGCCTTGCCCTCAGCAACGCCCGGCTTGATGTCAACAAGGACAATCTCCTTAACAAGATCTTTGTGCGCAAGTACATCTGCGCAAGTGGCACCTACATTTCCGGCGCCTATTACTGTGATTTTCTGCATGAGTGAATGGTTTAGTTGCTATTTAAACAAATGTAAATATTTTTTATCCCTGTACAAACAAAGAGAATGTGTTGCACAGCGCAGAATGCGGATATGATTATTTAACTTTGGATTATGGTGAAATACATTCTCCCGGTCATATTATACCTGCTCATTTACCCGGGACCCGTCCGGGCTCAGTTCAGTGGTGTCGACAGCCTTTTCAAAGCAGACGATCTGTACTTTTTCTCTGAGCTGGAAAGCAGATCGTTCAACGGATTCCTCGAAGGGAAACCGGACTACCTGGCCATGATTGCCTCCATTAATCCAAATACCAGTAAAAGGGAACTCGAGTTGTACCGGGACTGGGTGGATGAGATCATCACCAACATCCGGGAGAAAAAATTTGACCAGCTCAGCAGAGAGAAAAAAATTGAGCGCATAAGGAAATACATCAGTAAGGCCCTGCTGGTCTCATACAAGCATGAAGCCGATTTCGACGATCTTTTCAGATTCGGGGCATATAATTACTGGACGGCAGCAGCCGTATATGCATTTATCCTGGACCAGTCCGGGATCCCCTATGAGATTTATGAAGTGCCAACCCATGTATTCCTGGTAGCCTATCCCGGGGATGAGAAAATCCGTATTGAAACGACCAGGCCAGGATACCAGTATTTCATGTTCGACCATGATACACGGACAGATTTTGTGGAGTTCATTCATGAGCAGGAGGTTATAGATGATATGACCTACAGGAACATCAGTACGAGGGATCTCTTCGAGCAATTCTATTTTGCGGATTATGGATTGACACTCCGGGAGATGATCGGCATGCTGTATTTAAATTCGGCAGTGGAAATGATGGTGCAGAAACGGATGGAACATTCCTATGCCCAGCTTGAAAAGGCATTTATTCTTCATCCCTCATATAAATCACAATATATGCTGATAGCCCAGCTGAAAAATTACCTGTCGAATATGGATTATCACAAGCCCCTGGACCTGGGATACCTGATCAAGGCCAGCCGTTTGATGGATTACGGGATCAGCAGGGAAATTATTGAAAGCTACCTTAGTGATATCGTGAATACCGTCCTGGTAAGGGAGGAGGATCCCGAAGAATTCAGGTACATATACAAATACCTGATGGAGTCTCTGGAGGACGAAGAGCTTAAAAGCGGGTTCACATATCTTTATCTCTTCGAGAGCGGACGGATGGAATTCAATGACACCCGGTACGGAAAGGCCCTGGATTTCCTTGAACCGGCTTGTCAGATCCGTCCGCACGACGAACGAATCCAGGATCTTCTGGCCAGGTCACTTGGAGGATATTCCCTGACAGTCAGCCCGGGACTCATCCTCGAAAAGATCATGAGATACGATACGGCTTTCACAACGGTCATGGATGAAGGTATCTACCTGCTTGTAAAATTACAGACTTACCTCTCACTTTTCGGGGAAGCATTCCAGCTCCAGGACGGACAGGCGGGCGAAAAATACATGGCTGAGTATGAAAGGCTGATGGATGATAATCCGGAAGCTGAAACGGATAATATACTGATCGGCAGGGCATATTCTTCTGCTGCTATCTATTATTACCGGAAAGGCAGTATCAGCAGATCAAAGCAGGTGATCAAAAAAGGCCTGTTATATGCCCCGGAAAATATCGAACTCAGGCTGAAACTCAGGTCCTTTGAGTGATCCGTATCTTCAGCCGGTGGCAGGGGTAATCTACTTGGAAACCTACAGGATTGACTGAAGCCAGCAGCTTATCACCCCGGGTGATCAGTATTTATTTTCAAGGGCCAGGTGGTATTCCCGCTGGATGAAATGATAATTGTTCAGGCTTGTTTTGATCCTTGCCACTACATTGATCGTCTCCATTTTAAATGATCCCCTCGAGACATGGTATTCCAGGGTACCGACGCCATTTTCCGTAGCGATCGGGGAGAGCCTTTCATTCCAGAATTTATCGTCCGTGAGTTGCCCGCTGAAAAATGAAACGTGGTTGTTTTCGTCCGAAAGTGATATGTAAAGCCTGAAGGTATTATCCATATGGATCCTGTCCTGTTCCCGGAAAACAATACCGGCATCATGATCCTTAGGGCTGCCATTCGGGTTATACTCCTTCAGTCCCACACCCGGCTGACCATTAAAGTATGGTATCTCGGCCTGCAGTTTCCCGTTTTCATAATATACAAGCCGGTTCCCGTGGATCTTACCGTTCAGATACGGTGTGATGCGGTATATCTCTCCGCCCGGGTAGTACCATTTTGCTTCCCCGTGCTTGTATCCGTTCCAGTAAATGATCTCGGTCTTAACCGTTTTCCCGTCTGCATAATAGTTTTTTGCGGGACCGTTCTTGCGATTGTTTTCGTATGTGATCAGGTTCTCCAGGGTACCGTCCTTACGATACTCTTTTGACTCGCCCTGCCGGAGTTTTCCGACGGCTTCGGTTTCCGATTTCAGCCTGCCATTCTGGTAGTATTCCTTTATGATCCGGGTGCCGGGATCCGGGGATCCTGTTTCCGAAGATCGGGACCCTTTATCCGGTTTGTCCCCCGAACATGAAGCAAGCCCCGCCAGGAATGCAAAGATCCATACGATAAGCCTGATTTTCATAGAAGTAATCCGCATGGGTTTGAGTCTACTGTATCAGGGATTCAAAATCCTCTTCCAGGGGAACCATCTTCTGAAAATCAAATAATGTCAGACGCCTGATATTAAAAAAATAGCTCCAGTAATTCTGCATGGTACTGAGGTAACCCCTGGTTGCCGCATCTTTTTCAGTCAGCGCTATGTTCAGCTCGATGACATCGATCCTCCCGATGTAAAACCGTTCCTTGGTGACACTGTATCTCTTCTGTGCCACCGTATCTGCCTTGGCTGCAATCCGGAGCTGGTCATCCTGCAGGTTGAACTGCATGACCTGGAGCATGACCTCCTGGTCAAAATCGATCTGCGACTGCTGTACGTTAGTTCGTACCACTTCCTGGTTTGACTGTGCCATCCGGTAACGCCCCTTTCCCAGTCCCCAGTCAACAATCGGCAGCTCAATCCCAATCCTCAGCCGTTCCTGGTCCTGGGTATTCTGATACACATTGCTAGCACTGCTGGCCTGCTGGGTAAGCCCGTAGGTGGCAAAAAGATCGGCCGTTAGTCCCTTTTCGGCCCTGGCCTGGGCAACCGATTTATCTGCTTCCAGCAGCTGCCGTTCCATGTCGATTATCGTGGGACTGTTCAAATGGGCCTGTTCGAGGGCCATAGCAACATTTACTTCGAGATCAGGGATCGTGACAGGGATGATCAGTTCAATATCCACATTCTCGTTATAGCCAAGGAAGGACCGGAGCTGGAATTTATTCATCTCCAGCTGTATCCTGGTCAAGTTCAGATCGGTTCCCGCATTCAGGAATGCCAGTTCCATCTGTAAAAGTTCATTTTCAGCGATGGTCCCTATGTTGTATCGTCCCTGGGCAATCTTGTAGAGGGTGTCGTTATTGCTGTAATTCTGTTCTGCGATTTGCAGGTTCACCTGTGCCAGGGCAAGGTTAAAGAAATTATTGACCGCACGCTGGCTGACCTCTTCCAGGGCCTCTATATAGCTCTTCCGGGCAGCTTCATACTTCAGCGGTTCAATCTTCCGTTCCCAGCGAAAACTGTTGTGGGCCTTGATGGGCTGGCTGATCCCGATGCTGACCGGTGTGGAAAGGTAATTGGTCCGGTTCTCATCGAGGTTCAACCGGTCGATTCTCTGGAGTTCGGATCTCATGAATATACTTCCCCCCGTGGGAGCTATGTTCTGTGTCAGTGAGGCTCCAACCGAATAACTCGCCAGGCTTCTTTCCACAAAAGCATCCGAACCGTCATCAAGGGTAATCTTATCGATGGAACGTGTCAGGTCAGGCAGGGTGGCATTGAGATTCAGGCCCGGCCGGAATTTGGCCTTGTGAGTTCGGTATTCCCAGTACGAGCCGCGGAACTGGTGCTTGGACATGATGGCCCTCGGGGACTGTTCCCTGGCTATGCTGATGACATCATCGAGGGTCAGGCGTAGCATGGTGGTGGACTGGGATTTACCGGTGGAACTGAAAAAAACCATGACCCGTACCAGGAAAATATATGAAGCTGCCTTTTTCACTTTGATCGTTTTATTCATGTCTGAGGGACTCAATGGGATCCTTCTCCGATGCTCTCTTGGCAGGGGAATAGCCGAATATTACACCTACCGATGCGGAAACCAGGAAGGCGATGGCAACCGAGAAGGGCGATACAATGGTGAGGATCCCGGTAAATTCATTGATCAGCATTGACAGGATAATACCCAGGATGACACCTATGAGTCCCCCCGTAACAGAAATCAGGATTGCCTCGGACAGGAACTGAACAACAATGTCCGTTTTCCTGGCACCGATGGCCATCCGGGTGCCGATCTCCTTAATCCTTTCCATCACGGAGGCAAACATGATGTTCATAATGCCAATTCCTCCCACAAGCA
>CBFDEE010000127.1:0-7438 GCA_965603745.1 uncultured Bacteroides sp.
CCAGTGCAGAGATTAACCGTGATGTTGAGGGGGGGAATGCATTTGCGTACGAGTATTCATTCCGCATGCATAACAATCCCAACGAGGTGTCGCATATTTACCCTTTTGTTGATGACCGTGCCATAAGCGTGAAGCAGTGGAACTGGGACTGGGATAACGACGGTATCATCCGGATCGTTTCAGTTGCGAGGAAAGGACAGTTGAGTAAGGTTTCCGGTGATGATGAATGGATTGAGGATGATTTCCAGATCCTGGAAGGCGAGAAAAACACCTCCCTCGACCTGCAGCTTCATAAGCGGAAACACAATCCCCTGGTGAGAAACAATAATGTGGTCATCAATGTGAGGAACCAGTATAACGAAGTAATGCCGTTCTTCGTGATACCCATCGGAGGGGTACCAAAGTACAAGTATACTATCGGTGTATCTAAAAAATCAAACTAGCAGCATAAGCCCTGAATTAAATGAAGCAATTTAAGGCCTTTATCCTGAAATTCAGCTTCTTCACCCTGATCCCGGTATGCTCCCTGTATGCTCAGACTTACAAATTTCAAAAATACGGGATTGAGGACGGCATCTGCCACCCTTTTGTCTATACCATCAACCAGGATGCCAGCGGATACCTCTGGCTGGGTACTGGGGAGGGACTCTGCAGGTTTGACGGCTTTGATTTTCATGGTGATTTTACGTCTGATTCACTGCCGGCAGCTTTCGTGAAAAAAAGTTTCAAGGATTCCAGGGGGAACCTCTGGTTCGGGCATAATGACGGGGGCATCAGCCTGTATGACGGCAGGAAATTCCAGGTCATTGAACCCGGAGCCAGGATTACAAGTACGATAAACGGCATTGCGGAAGATCCGGAGGGAAGGATCGTTTTTGCTACTCAGAACCAGGGACTGATAATCATTACACAGGACCTTGAAAGCATTATCATCAGAAGACCCTTCGAACGGAAACTCATAACATCAATTGCCTTTACGGGTTCCGGAGCTCTTCTTGCCGGGGCTTATGACGGACTGCATGTATATTCCTACGATTTTACAGCTCCGGATACGATCAGCTACCTTGACAAGGTTGCCAGGGTCCCTTACGCACAGATCACTGCCATAGTGCGGGATCCTGGCGGAGATATATACTGGCTCGGCTCTCAGGATGAAGGCCTGTATTCGCTTAAGGTTAATACGGAGAATCCCGGGAGTTCAGCCATTGCAAAGATCGGGAACGATGAACTGCTGCGCTATACGAGCGTAAACTCCATTCTCGTTGATAATGACGGATATCTCTGGCTGAGCACACAGGGTGAAGGCGTCTACAAGGTGGGTGTGAACAGGACGGATAACAGCATTGAGGAGCTGGTAAATTTCAGCGAACATAACGGGCTGGGCATCCGGTTTACCAGAGAGGTGTTTCAGGGCCTGGAAGGCAATATATGGATTGCCACCTACGGTAATGGCCTGGCCTCCCTGTTCAATGAGGCCCTGACACTTCACGAATACAGCGACCGTATGGGAAGCACCATTAATTCCATTCTGACAGATGAGGAAGGATACTGGATGGCGGGTACGGGAAAACTGGTCAGGGTACAGACAGGATTGAACGGATCGGTCAGGGAATACACCGCTTCAAGAGGCCTGCCGGCGGATAAGATAACGGCCCTTTTCAGGAGCGGCGGAACACTCTGGATCGGAACTGGCAGCAGCGGTCTCTACAGGATGGATATTCAGCAGGGAAGGATCTCACACTACCATTCGTCAGAGAATTCCCTTGAAAACACGATTAACGCCATTGACGCCAGGGATGGTACCATGTGGGTGGCAACCAATAACGGGGTCCTGGCCTTTGATGAATACAGCGAAAGCATTCAGCGGTTCGGCACTTCGGAAGGCCTTCCGCATAACAGGATCCGGGATGTTTTTATTGATGCCTCGGGGACTGTATGGATAGCAACTCGCAGTAACGGGCTGTATTCCTTGAATTCAGATAATTCATACACAATCACCGGTCCGGGTACCTTCATCCTGGAGTTTGTATCCTTAACCGAGGATGAATACGGGAATCTCTGGGCTGCCACAGGAGATAACGGAATTTTTAAATTCGTTGCCGATACACTGGATTATATTTCAACGGATCAGGGACTGAAATCAAGCTCCTGCTACAGCATCCTGAACGACGGAAGGGGAAGCATCTGGGTCGGCCACAGGCTGGGTCTCAGCAAGATAGATATCGACCAGGGAAATGTGATAACCATGGGCACCGAGGCAGGTATAAACGGGGACTGCCAGCCAAATGCTTCTGCCATGACGGCTGAGGGACTTGCCCTTTTCGGGACCTCGGAAGGACTGATTATTTACGATACGCGGAAAGAAAGGCGCAACATGACTGCACCGCTTACCAGCATTACTTCCGTGGTATTATCAGACAGGGCATATGATTTTACCGAACCCATCACCCTGCCCTATGGTATTTATAAGCTCCGGGTAGATTTCATTGGGATTAACTATGCAGCACCGGAAAAGGTTATATACCAGTACAAACTTGACGGCTATGATGACTGGTCTGATCCGACGGATATCCCATATGTAAATTACGGGCGAATCGAGGATGGAAATTATACTTTCATGCTCAGGGCATGCAATTCGGAAGGGATCTGCACAGAGGTTCCCGTTGAATTCAGCCTCCGGGTAAAACTTCCCTTCTGGAAAACATGGTGGTTCATCTCCATCTCGGTATTCCTTCTGATATCAACCGTGTTTTTTATTATCAAGTACAGGGAAAGAAAGGCAAAACAGTTCCAGGAAATGCTGCAGAGGAAACTGGATGAAAGAACCCGGGAGGTGGTAATGCAGAAGGAGGAGATTGAAGTCAAGAACAAGGATATTACGGACAGCATAAACTATGCCCAGCGCATCCAGGCAAGTATTCTTCCTCCCATAAGCAAGCTGCACGAAACATTTTCCGGATCATTCGTATTCTACCAGCCAAGAGACATAGTCAGCGGAGATTTTTACTGGTACGACCGGATGGACAATAACAAGTTCGTGATTGTCTGTGCTGACTCGACCGGCCACGGAGTACCGGGGGCCTCTATGTCTATGATCGGAACCACCCTGATAAAGGATCTCTCGGTACGGAAAGAAGTGGATTCTCCGGCCAGTCTCCTGGCTACACTTGATATGGAGATCATGGCTGCCCTGAATCAGAACCTTGAAGCGGAACGGTCAAATGATGGAATGGATATCATTGTGTCGGAGGTGGACCTTAAAACGAACAAATTAAGGATATCCTCAGCCATGCGGCCCATGATCATTTACCGCGATGGGGAACAGATCTATGTGCGGGGCAGCCGGAGCTCCGTAGGAGGGCAGTATGAAAAAGAACAAAAAATCTTTGAAACCAATGAATACCAGCTGTCAAAGGGTGACAAGGTCTATATGTTCTCTGACGGGTATCCCGACCAGTTCGGGGGACCGCTGGGTAAAAAGTTCAAGATGGTACGCCTGAAGAATATGCTCCGTGATATACACGATAAATCCATGGATGAACAGTACAAGTACATCAAGAATAATTTCGATATCTGGAAAGAGGACACCGAACAGGTGGACGATGTATTGTTTATGGGTATTGAGATCTGACGCTGCCTGGTGATCCCTCTTGTCATCGCGACCTCACCGGTTTCTGTACCTCCTGTCCCTAACGGTCCCTCCAGTCAGTAAAGATAATCTCCGTTGTCGTATCCACGTTACTTTTATGGAAGGCCCGGTCCATTATGTAGAATGAATACTTCAGGGTGTCATAGTCGATGGTGTAATATTCGATCTCAACCTCTATTTCTCCCTTGAGCGTTTTGTTCTGGCCTTCGCGGTCAAGCGGGGGTATCCTGTAAAAAGGTTTGGATTCAAGCTCAGATGTATCTATCATCCTGTATTTACCGTCCACCCTCTCATGCAGGAAGAGGAAGAGATTATACCTGAGCGAATCGGGCTGGTTCAGGCTGTCCAGGGATGCATAAAAGCCGATGTCTCCGTCCCCGTCCTCGAAATAAAATGTCAGATCCCCGGTCAGGATCTTGCTTCCCAGGGGATTTGATTTTTCAGAGAGAATAAAACTCTGGTATTCCACGCTGGGTACCTCGGGCAGGGTACTGGGTACCGGGCAGCCGGTAAGCAGTATGGAGGAAAGGATCAGTATGTAGCTAACATATTTCACGGACGGATTACAAAAATACAACGAATTTCCTTTCTGATAATTGTTTTTTAATCATTACATCCTGTATACGCATTCAGGGGGCCAGGGACCCGGGCCTGCCGGGAGTCATTTTTTTCTGAAGAATATCTGTATCGGAACTCCTGTAAAATTGAATTTTTTCCTCATACGGTTCTCGAGGTACCTGCGGTATGGCTCTTTGAGATACTGCGGCAGGTTGGCATAAAAGGCAAAAGAGGGTGCATGCGTGGGCAGCTGTGTGGCATACTTGATCCGGATGTATTTCCCCTTATGCGCCGGAGGTGGATGTTCTTCAATGGCTTTCAGCATGTAGTTATTAAGCGCTGATGTCGGGACTTTACGAATGCGGTTCTCATAAACTTCCATGGCGGTTTCAAGCACTTTGAATACCCTCTGTTTATTTACGGCGGAGATGAAAATGACCGGCATGTCCAGGAACGGGGCGGTTTTTTCGCGGATCTGTTTTTCAAATTTGGAGGTGGAGTGATGATCTTTTTCCACCAGGTCCCATTTGTTTACCAGGACCACGACCCCCTTCCGGTTCCGCAGGATCAGGTTCAGGATATTCACATCCTGTCCTTCGATGCCCCTTGTGGCATCAAGCAGGAGCAGGCAGACATCGGCAGTTTCTATGGAACGTATCGACCGCAGCACGGCATAAAACTCCAGGTCCTCCTCCACTTTTGCTTTTTTCCTCAGGCCTGCAGTATCTATCAGGTAAAAGTCATGTTTGAATTTTGTATACCTGGTCAGTATCGAATCACGGGTTGTGCCGGCAAGGGGCGTGACTATGTTACGCTCCTTCCCGATAAGGGTGTTAATAAGGGTGGATTTCCCGACATTCGGCCTCCCTACAATGGCGAACTTCGGGATATCCTCCTCCTCCCCGGCCTCCTCAGCGGAGAATTGTTTTACAAGCTCATCCAGCAGATCACCCGTACCGCTGCCGTTGATCGAAGAGATAGGATAAAGGTCACCCAGGCCAAGGCTGTAAAATTCATTCGCATCATACTGGCGCTGGTTATTATCCACCTTGTTTACCACCAGGAGAACTGGCTTGTCAATTTTGCGCAACAGCCTGGCCACAGATTCATCCAGGTCCGTAATGCCGATTTCAACATCCACCACGAAGAGAATGACATTGGACTCATCAATGGCCAGCAGGACCTGTTTTCGTATTTCATCCTCGAAAATATCTGCCGAGTTGGTGACATACCCTCCTGTATCGATTACTGAGAATTCCCTTCCGTTCCATTCCGAACGCCCGTAATGCCGGTCACGCGTCACACCACTCACCTTATTGACGATGGCCTCCTTGCTTTCTGTGAGCCGGTTAAAGAGGGTGGATTTACCTACATTCGGCCGGCCGACTATGGCTACAATATTTCCCATTTTCCTTTGTTTTTGAACCGGATGTCAGCTTGGATTATATCCCGATTGTTTCAGGAAGCGTCCGTCATTTCTCCAGTCTTTTTTCACCTTGACCCTGGTTTCAAGGAAGACCTTTTTCCCCAGGAAGTCTTCGATATCGGTCCGCGCCTGTGATCCCACTTTTTTCAGTCCCTTTCCCTGGTGCCCGATCAGGATTCCTTTCTGGGAATCCCTCTCAACATAGATCAGGCAGCTTATATTAATGATGCTCTCAGTTTCCTTGAAACTTTCCACCGCAACCTCAACCGAATAAGGGATCTCCTGCCTGTAGTTCAGGAGGATCTTTTCCCTTATGATCTCCGAAACAAAAAACCGTTCGCTTTTATCAGTCAGCTCATCCTTAGGGTAATAGGGGGGTGATTCCGGCAGGTTTTCCAGGATAAGCGCAAAAATCTTGGCCAGGTTAAATACTTTCAGTGCAGATACGGGGATCACTGTTGCCGCTGGCAGGGCCTGCTGCCATTCCTGCATCAGCTGACTGACCTGTTCCTCACTGCTGAGGTCTATTTTATTGATCAGGACCAGGAGTGGTACTTTCAGCTTTCGAAGCCGTTCAAGAACCTCTTCTGCATCTGAGGTGTTTTCCTCGATATCGGTCATATACAGCACAATGTCGGCATCCGTTATGGCTGTCCGGGCAAACTTCAGCATATATTCCTGCATCTTGTATCCGGGTTTCAGTATACCCGGGGTATCTGAATATACGATCTGGAAATCATCGCCGTTCACGATGCCCTGGATGCGATGTCGGGTAGTCTGCGCCTTCGATGTAATTATAGACAGGTTTTCACCCGTCATGGCATTCATGAGGGTGGATTTCCCGACATTGGGCCTTCCTATAATATTTACAAATCCCGCTCTGTGCTTCATCCGTATCAGAGGTTGAACCGTATGGTGAATTTAAACGCAAAATTATCAATTGTTTCCGGAAGTGAGTACGGTCCGAAACGGTAAAAAACACCAAGTCCGTATCCGAATATCCAGTTACGCAACAGATTATTGAACAGGATCCCGGATTCATAATATCCTTTTTCGAGGGTATTCTGATCAAGGTTTACGTGCCTGCTGTCGGGGTTCATGCTTCCGAAACCCGCGCTGGCTGATAGAACGATCCCGGGCTGGAACTTTTCCTTTTTAAACAGTAGTTTGCCGAAATCCTGCTGGAAATGCACGCTGCCAAACCGGTCCGAGACAAATTCATTCATACGCATGGTGGCAAAACTGTTTTCCGTTTCTATTGTAAATACGCCGTAGCTTCCGGCTCCGGCATATAACAGGGGATATGGCAGGCTCCTGTCCGCCCAGCCTCCGACCAGTGCCAGTTTCGTTTCCCCGAGGGATTTGGTAACAAAGGTCTTGGTAAGCTTGCCCTCAAGCTTGGTATATTCATAATCACCCTCCAGAACCGGAATTCCCAGGTGAAGATTAAGGTAAATAACCGGATAGCTGGTGCCCAGTGAAATTAGGTTGCCCCGGGGAGTCTCCATGAATTTTTCCTTATATGCGTATTTCAGCCTGATGCCGGTCTCTGTAATGTGGAAACGATCTTCCTCCCGGTCTCCTTCAGGTGCACTGACAATATACCTGTAGTCGTTTGTTACCTGTCTTACATGCTGGGAGAGGTATGTGTTCAGCTTCAGGTATTGAAGGGGGGGGAACTGCAGTTCGATCGACCTGGTTACTATATTGTCCTCGCTGGCGATCAGAAAACTGCGGAATATTTCGGATGAGGTAACCGGCGGCTTATCGACAAACCTCCAGCCGGCAGTCTCCACAATATCCTT